>DATIXX010000074.1 GCA_035518095.1 Burkholderiales bacterium
GGATTGAGACCCTGCTTAAGGTAACTCTCCGCGGTGATAAAGGTGCCGCGCGATTTGGACATCTTCTCGCCGTTCACGGTAAGGAAACCATGGGCGAAAATTTTGGTGGGCGTGCGGTAGCCGGAATATTTAAGCATCGCAGGCCAGAACAACGCGTGGAAGTAAAGAATATCCTTTCCGATAAAGTGATACAGATCGGCGTTAGAGTCCGTTTTCCAATAGTCATCAAAACTTATTCCTTCCCGCTGGCAAAGGTTCTTGAAGCTGCCCATGTAGCCTATAGGCGCATCGAGCCAGACGTAGAAGAATTTTTTGTTTTCCGTGCCTGGAATTGGAAAGCCGAAGTAGGGCGCGTCGCGTGAGATGTCCCAATCGTGCAGGCCGCCAGCGAACCACTCTTTAAGTTTGTTCGCTGCTTCCGGCTGCAGCCGTTCGCCCGATTGAGTCCATTTCTTGAGGAACGCCTCGCATTTGCCCAGTTGGAAAAAATAGTGTTCCGATTTTCTAGTTATCGGCTTGGCGCCTGAAACGGCTGAATAGGGATTAATCAATTCGGTGGGCGAATAGGCTGAGCCACAGACTTCACAGGCATCGCCGTACTGGTCTTTTGAATGACACTTTGGGCACTCGCCTTTGATGAAGCGGTCAGGCAGGAACATTTCCTTGACCGGGTCATAGAGCTGCTCGATAGCACGCTTCTCGATAAGCTCCGATTTGTCGAGCTTAGCGTAAATGTCGTTGGCGTATTGCTGCGTTTCCGGCGAGTGAGTCGAATAATAGTTATCGAATTCAATATGAAAACCCTTGAAATCCCGCAGGTGCTCGCCGTGCATGCGTTCAATCAAGGCTTCAGGTGTAATCCCTTCGGCCTCTGCCCGTAGCATGATGGGTGTGCCGTGGGTGTCATCGGCACAGACATAGTAACACTTGTGCCCTTGCATTCTCTGGAAACGCACCCAGATATCGGTCTGGATGTATTCGACCAAGTGTCCCAAGTGGATTGCGCCGTTGGCGTAGGGTAGAGCGGAGGTGACCAGGATTTTGCGCGTCACGAGACCCAGCAGGGCTTGAAAAATCGAATTGTATCAAAGCGTAGCTCCGATTAGTATTCGCCGCGAGTATAATTGTTTAAACTTTTACTAGCGCGTGGTGCAATCGATTCGAGGAGATGTAATGGCTATTTCGGAGCAGGAGGTTCAGTCCGCACTCAAGGAATTCGCGGATCCCTATACTCACAAGGACTTTATTTCCACTAAATCGGCCAAGAACATCAAGGTCGACGGCAACGACGTTTCGCTCGAGATTGTGCTGGGTTATCCGGCGAAGAGCGTAAGCGAGCAGATCCGCAAGCAGGTTATTGCCAAGCTTAAGACTCTTTCGGGCATAGGCAATATCAGCGTGAACGTTACCACCAAAATCGTCTCACACAGCGTGCAGCGCGGGGTGAAGCTCATCCCGAACGTCAAAAATATCATTGCCGTGGCCTCTGGCAAGGGCGGGGTGGGAAAATCGACCACCGCGGTCAACCTGGCGTTGGCGCTATCGGCCGAAGGCGCAACGGTCGGGATACTGGATGCGGATATTTATGGCCCTTCGCAGCCCACCATGCTGGGCATCCAGGGTCGCCCGGAATCGCGCGACGGCAAGAGCCTCGAGCCTATGGAAGCGCACGGCCTGCAGGCGATGTCCATAGGGTTTCTGATCGACGTCGAGACGCCAATGGTATGGCGCGGTCCGATGGTGACCCAGGCACTGGAACAGCTGCTTACAGAAACCCGCTGGCGCGAACTGGATTATTTGGTCGTGGATCTCCCTCCGGGCACCGGCGATATTCAATTGACGCTGGCTCAGAAAGTTCCGGTGACCGGCGCAATAATTGTGACCACGCCGCAGGATATCGCGCTGCTCGATGCACGCAAAGGACTCAAGATGTTCGAGAAAGTCGGCATACCCATCATCGGCGTCGTGGAAAACATGAGTACCCATATATGCTCCCGGTGCGGACACGAGGAACATATTTTTGGCGCCGGCGGTGGTGAAAAGATGTGCCAGGACTACAAGGTCGAGTTTCTGGGCGCGCTCCCGCTGGACATTAACATTCGCGAGCATGCGGATTCCGGCAAACCGACAGTAGTCGTTGATCCGGACGGGCGCGTAAGCCAGATTTACCGCAGCATTGCCCGAAAAGCGGCGCTAAAAATTGCTGAGCAGGCGCAAGACAGGACCGCGCTCTTCCCAAAGATTGTAATTCAAAATACCTAAGAATCCTCGCTCGTGTCGATCAAATCAGATAAATGGATTCGCCGCATGGCGGAAAAGCACGGCATGATAGAACCCTTTGAGCCTAATCAGGTAAAACAGCTCAACGGTCGGCAGGTCGTATCCTACGGCACTTCGAGTTACGGCTACGATATTCGCTGCTCAGATGAATTTAAGCTGTTCACCAATATCAATACCACCATTGTGGACCCTAAGAACTTCGATGCCAATTCGTTCGTGGATGTGAAAGGCGACATTTGCATCATCCCGCCGAATTCCTTCGCATTGGCGCGCACCGTCGAGTATTTCCGCATCCCCCGCAATGTGCTGACGTTGTGTCTGGGCAAATCCACTTACGCGCGCTGCGGCATCATCGTTAACGTGACGCCACTGGAACCCGAGTGGGAGGGTTTTGTGACGCTCGAGTTTTCCAATACGACCCCACTACCAGCAAAAATCTATGCCAATGAAGGGGTTGCACAGGTGATTTTCTTTGAGTCGGATGAGGTTTGCTCCACGTCCTACAAGGATCGTGGCGGCAAATACCAGGGCCAGCAGGGCGTAACCCTACCTAAGATTTAGTCTCTCAGACCCGAGTTTCCCCGCCGAAGTTGTAGTATTGCGGTTGGTGAAAATTTTCCTTGCTATTTCCTAGTCCCGCTCCTAGTATTCGAAAAAGTTTTACTTGTAGAAAATTTGTCTTGCAGCCCCCTGACAGGGGCGTATAATTCGCGGTTTTTTATTGCACAGCACCTGGCTCTTTAGGAGGTCATCATGACAAGCGAGGGGAGATACTTCAGCGTGGCTTTTGATGGTCTTATTAACGTACATATTCCTGTTACGTAGCGCCTCGGCTGAAGGAGATTTCGATGCAAATGCGCACCGCAGTACGACGAAGAGTTAAGCACGAAAATATATTCGACACTCACCCTGAAGTCAGTCTGGACTTTGAACATGTCCGGCGCGCCCTGGACCAGGGTTACAGCAAGCCCTTTCTGTTGGTAGATTCCAACATTGTCCGCAACAAAATCCGCCGCTTCAAAAACGCCATGCCACGCGTGCATCCGCACTACGCGGTGAAAGCCAACCCTCATCCCAGGGTCCTGGAGACCCTAATCGAGGAAGGCGCCGGATTCGAAATTGCCTCGACCGCCGAGCTTGATCTCCTACTCGGTCTTGGAGTGAAGGCGCAGGAAATCTATTACAGCAACCCGATAAAGTCGCGCGAATTCGTACAATACGCAGCGGCTAAAGGGGTAGAGTGGTTCGTGGTAGACAGTGTGGAGGAGCTGCGCAAAATTGTGTCCGTAAAGCCCGATGCTAAGCTGTATTTGCGCATTGATACACCGAACATCGGCAGTGATTGGCCGCTTTCTGGCAAATTCGGCGCGCGCCCCACTGAAGTCCGGGATATTATCAGCGCTGCGGTCGATTTGCGAGCGGATCTTGCTGGCGTGACCTTCCACGTCGGCTCCCAGTGCCGCAACCCCCAGAATTGGAGGGTCGGAATAGAGAGCGCACTTAAAATATTCCAGGACATGCGGACGAACGGCCTCAACCCGCGCCTGCTAAATATCGGCGGCGGTTATCCGGTGCGGCACGTTAAACCCATTCCTTCCATCGAGGTCATTGCCGAGGTTGTGAATGCGGCGATCGCCAATGTGCCTGATAGCATACATATCATGGCCGAGCCGGGCCGCTATTTGGTAAGCGATGCAGCGTACTTTGTCTGCCGCGTCATTGGAACTGCGACACGCGCCGGCAAACGCTGGATGTACTGGGACGCAGGCGTGTTTGGCGGCATCATCGAGACGCAGGAGGGCCTTATTTATGAGGTCCGCACTGACCGTAAAGGCGGGCCTATTCCATGGGTGGTGGCCGGACCGACATGTGATTCGATGGACGTCTTGATGCGCGATCATATGCTGCCGGAAGACGTCCAAGAAGGTGACTACATCTACATCCCTAACGCCGGTGCCTACACTAGTTCGTACGCCAGCAATTTCAACGGCTTTCCGTTGCCGGGCGTAATCGTAATTTAGTGTATTGCAGGGCAAGCGGATTACGCTAGGTCGTAATCCGTTTTTATTCGCCCCAGATTTCGGACCCTCTTATAGACGGAAAAATGGAAGTCAAATGGGTTTTTTTCGTCCGCCTTGAACGCTTGCGTCGAGACTTGACTCCATTCTGATAAATCTAAATCGGGCATGAACGTGTCACCCTCTATATCCGCTTGAACTGTCGTGAGGTAAATGCGGTCGGCTTGAGGCAGCGCCAACTCAAATAAATGGGCGCCGCCGATGATGAAAATTTCATCGTCGGAATCGCAGACCGATAGCGCTTGTTGCAGGGAATTCACCACAATTGCACCTGCGACCTTGTAATTCCGATTTCGGGTGACTATAACCATGGTCCGACCGGGCAGCAGGCGGTTAATCGATTCGTAGGTATTTCGCCCCATCACCACGTGATGCCCCATGGTAACTTTCTTGAAAATTTGCAACTCGCCTGGCAGCCGCCACGGTATGCGATTGCCTTTGCCGATCACGCGATTCCTCGACATCGCGGCGATTATGGAAATATGTTTGCCGGACTTGCGGGTAAACGTGGAGGACGTCGTAGAAGCGGGGCCTGGCATGGTTATGCTATCGTATTTAGCAAGCTAATTTGGCAATCCGTGGATTATAAATCAGGGCCGCAGGCGCTTCAGTGAAGTTCTATTATCCGAAATCGTTTTTGCAGCTGATATTGATGGGATTTGTCCTGGTCTCGTTGCCTCTGTTTTTCGCGTTTTTTAATGCCGCACTTTACGTGGACCGACTCGCCAATCAAAGCCAAAAGGCCGTGTATCAGGCGGTGCAGGCGACCCAGGGGAGCCGCATCCTCGTGGAGCAACTCACGCAAATGGAGCGCTCGATACGGCAATTTGTCATTTTGGGCGACCAGAGTCTACTTGAAGATTATGCCACCTCTCATCGGAACTTCCGTCAGACGGCGACGGAACTTGCCCGCCTGCCGCTCGCGGCGGAGCAAAGAAAAAGACTGGACGATCTGGTAGATCGCGAGCAAAAGTTATACGCAAATGTTCAAAAAAATCCGCTGGACCCGCGCGATAGCCGGTCGATGGCGGTCGAGTACGTACTGCTCTCGGATGCCGCCCAGTCGATTCTAGCGCAGAGCAACCTGCTGGTCGATCGGGAGGTCAACGTGTTGCAGCGGACCGCGTATGATGCACAAAGGATTCTCATGTGGCAGGTTCTTGCGTCGGTGCCGATCGCGGTCCTGCTGGCGGTGGGCTTCACGATTTTGATTGCGCGCCCGATTCGACAATTGGATAGCGCGATACGTAATCTCGGCAGCGAACAATTTTCGTCTCCAATCGAGGTCAGTGGGCCGCAAGATTTGGAAAATTTGGGCCAAAGACTGGATTGGCTAAGGACGCGGCTGATCGAGCTCGAACAGCAGAAAACACGGTTTCTGCGACACATCTCGCATGAATTAAAGACGCCGCTTACCGCGATTCGCGAGGGCAGCGAATTGCTGAGCGATGAAGTTGGGGGCAAATTGACCGGGCAGCAGCGGGAAATCGCGGGAATCCTGCGCGCAAGCAGCTTACAATTGCAGGTACTGATCGAAAGCCTGTTAAGCTACCATGCCAGCAAGTTTCGTAACGCGGCGCTTGATCTCAAGCCGGTAAACCTAAAATCGATCATAAACAAGGTGGCGGCAGACCAGAAGCTGGCATTGCTGGCAAAGGGCCTGGAATTAAATACGCGCTGTTGCGATACTTCGGTTCTTGGCGACGAGGGAAAACTGAGAGTTATAGTGGATAATTTGCTGTCTAATGCTATCAAATTTTCTCCGGCGAATGGAGCCATAGAAGTCTATCTTGAACGCGACGACAATGCGCTGCAGCTCGACGTTATAGACAGCGGTCCTGGCATAACCGAGCACGATAAGAGCAGGGTATTCGACGAATTTTTCCAGGGGAAACATGTGCCCGGCAGTCAGGTCAAAGGGACGGGGCTCGGTTTGGCGATTGCCAAGGAGCACGTTATTGCCCACGGAGGAAGCATAGAAATCCTTGATCATGCGAACGGCGGCGCGCATTTCCGGGTTACATTGCCGTGCAGGCGGGCCGGCGAATGAGATTCGATGGCCGATTTCTCCCGGGTGTGGCATTAGTGGCATGCAGCTTGATTTTTTGCAGCTGTACCACTATGAAAAGTGCGCAGCCCGCTGCTGCGCGTCAGATGCTCGAAAAGCCGGATGATGTTGACGGATATTTGGCCTATTATCGTTATGTTTCGAATATGTCTGGTGAAGAACTGAAAAAAGAGTATATGGCTGTAAATCAGGCATATATCAAAGACAAAAACAATCAAAATCGACTACAGTTGGCGCTATTATTGAGCCTGCAGAACGCGAACTTCAAGGACAGCTCCAAGGCACTCGTCCTGCTTAAGGAGTATCTCGCGACTGGCGCAAATGACAATACCCAACTTAGGGATTTTGCCATGCTGCTGTCCGCCTATGTTGCGGAGAATAAGCGGCAGGAAGAAAAGCTAAAAGCAGAACTAAACCGCAATGAAGAGCAGGACCGAAAGCTCGAGGAACTGAAAGGCAGGCTAAAAACCGAGCAGAGCCGAAGCGATGAGCTGGAGCAAAAACTTGAAGCGCTAAAGGGTATTGAAAAAAGCATAAACGAGCGCCAGCAGTCGCAACCCGTTATAACGAGATGAGCTATTTTAAACCGCACATTCTGTTGGTAGATGATGATCCCGGCCTGTTGCGTCTGATTTCGATGAGGCTGAATGCGTCGGGCTATGACGTGGAGTCCGTGGAAAGCGGCGAACAGGCGCTGGCCCGGCTTTCTATATCAATGCCGAATCTGGTGATTACCGATTTGCGCATGCCCGGCATGGACGGAATGGCATTGTTCGAGGCGATTCACAAAACCAACCCCACGCTGCCGGTAGTTATTCTGACCGCGCACGGCTCGATTCCGGATGCGGTTGACGCGACCAAGCGCGGCGTTTTTGGCTTCCTCACCAAGCCTTTTGAAAGCAAGACATTGCTGAGCCAAGTCGAAGCTGCGATCAAACTTGGCGGGGCCACCGGAATTAGTCCCGGCGAGAAAGACAGTGGTTGGCGAAAAGATTTGCTTACCCGCAGCCCGGTCATGGAAGACGTGCTTTCGCAGGCACGCCTGGTTGCGGAGAGTGATGCCAGCGTATTGATCCAGGGAGACAGCGGCACCGGAAAGGAATTGCTGGCGCAAGCCATTCATTTAGCCAGCCCGAGAAGCGGCAAGCCATTTGTCGCGATAAACTGTGGCGCGATACCGGAAAATCTCCTGGAGTCCGAGCTATTTGGCTACGTGAAAGGCTCCTTTACTGGAGCCACTCAGGACCGGAAAGGATTGTTCCAGGCGGCAAATGGAGGCACGTTGTTTCTCGATGAAATCGGCGATATGCCCCTCGCACTGCAAGTAAAGCTGCTCCGCGTGCTGCAGGAGAAACAGTTGCGCCCCGTGGGTTCCACCCAATCGATTCCGGTTGATGTCAGAGTTATTTCCGCCACCCACCACACGTTGGAAGTTCAGATGGCAGCGGGCAAATTCCGAGAAGATCTCTATTACCGGCTGAACGTGGTATCGCTAAAGATACCGCCGCTTGCGGCGCGTCGTGAAGACATTCCGCTGCTTGCTGGCCATTTTCTCAAAACACTAAGTGCCAAATACAACAAAAACATAAACGGTTTTGCCCTGGAAGCGCTGGAGCAGCTGGTTAGCGCGCCTTGGCCCGGCAATGTTCGCCAACTGCTTAATGTTATAGAGCAGGCAGTGGCGCTGTGTACGACCCCGATCGTTCCCCTGACGCTGGTGCAGAAAGCCTTGCACGGCAATGAAGAGCACGACTATTCTTCACTGGCCGATGCCAAGAAACATTTTGAACGCGAATATTTGGCGCAGCTTTTAAAAATAACCAACGGTAATGTGACGCGGGCCGCGCGCTTGGCAAAGCGTAACCGCACCGAGTTTTACAAGTTGCTCAAACGACACGCACTTGATCCGGCGTTATTTAAGATCCGCAAGTCCTGAAAATCGGGCGCTTGTCGCCATTTAAAGACTGTAAAAGCCGCCGTCTTTCAATGGAATGAAATGCATCCGGTCGTTGCCGTCGCCGCTCGGCGACACAGTTTCAAAAGTTTATCGATGCAATTTAATCTCACCGTATTGAATTATATGGCAATTGTGCTTCTGGCACGTTGCCTGCAATGGGTATCGCGCGGTTGCCAGAACTTCAGAGAGCGGAGAGTTGGAGGAGAAATTATGATTGCGGAAACTTGCAAGAGTGCCGCCGCGCTTGTATTGCTGGCGTGCATTCCTGTATTTGCGCAGGATGATCCGGTGAAAGTGAACGCTGACGTTATCGCAGCATTTAACAGATACGACGCCAATCACGACGGTTATTTAAGCAAAAGCGAGCTGAAAAAACGCGAGGATTTATTGCGGATATTTGCAGATGCCGATGCCAACCACGATGGGAAGCTGGATGTGAACGAATACGCTGCCGCGGAAACAGCATTGCAGCGCGCAAACGCGGAGCGCTATCTGGATGACGACATCATTACCGCGAAGGTCAAAGCCGCCTTACTCGAGGACCCGGACATGAAATCGCAGGATGTGAGCGTGGAAACCTACCGTGGAAATGTTCTACTGAGCGGATTCGTGGAACATCAAAGCCAGGTACGAAAGGCCGGGCGCATCGCATCAGGTGTGCGCGGTGTGGTATCGGTCAAAAACGCCCTGACGCTGCGGATTTAGGCAGGGGTAAAGATGACCGATCCTGCGCGGCGTGAAATCCAGAATTCACCCGCGGGAAATTATAACAGCTGCTTCGATGATATTTTTCAGCGCAGGTGGAATTACCGCTTCGTCAACCTTACCGTATATTTGCGTTGCTGCTCACTGTCTTTATGAACCGGATCTTCTGAGGGATCGAAGATCGAGGAACGGAGGCATCTCGTCTTTTGCTGTTTTCTTCACGGGCACTACACAGCGATCGGCGCTTTGATCGCTGGATGCGGCTCGTACCCTTGCAAACGAAAATCCTCGTACTTGAAGTCATTTATATTACTGACCGAAGGATTAATGTGCATCACCGGCAGTTTCTTCGGTTGCCGCGACAGCTGTTCACGGGCCTGCTCCACATGATTAAGGTACAGATGGACGTCACCAAAAGTGTGGATAAATTCACCCGGCGTGAGCTTGCAGACTTGCGCCAGCATCTGCGTTAGCAGCGCGTAGGACGCAATGTTGAAAGGAACGCCGAGAAACACGTCGGCGCTGCGTTGGTAAAGCTGGCAGGAAAGCCTCTTCCGAACAACGTAAAATTGGAAAAACGCGTGGCATGGCAAGAGCGCCATTTTGTCGAGATCCGCCACGTTCCAAGCTGAAACTACAAGCCTCCTAGAATCCGGATTTCTCCCGATTTCCTCGATAATTCTGGCAATCTGGTCTATGTGTCCTCCGCCGGGCGTGGGCCAGGAGCGCCATTGAAAGCCGTACACCGGCCCAAGGTCCCCTTTTTCGTTTGCCCATTCATCCCAAATAGTGACGCCATTTTTCTTAAGGTAGTCGATGTTGGTCTCGCCTTTGAGAAACCACAGCAACTCGTGAATGACGGATTTCACATGGATTTTTTTGGTGGTAAGGAGCGGAAACCCGGCATTAAGGTCAAAACGCAGTTGATGGCCGAAAATACTCAAGGTACCGGTGCCGGTGCGGTCATTTTTCGGTACACCGCGATCGAGGATGTGCTGCATCAAGTCCAAGTACTGGCGCATTCTTGAGAGCCTAAGTTAAAACCGGCTGCCGGGCAACGGGTTCTGAAAATCTTTTGATTCGCAGGCCGGAAGCTTGGTTATAATCCAGCAATAATTTTTATTTTACCGCACCAAGGTACCCATGCTGGCCAAACTTGCGCCGCACGCGTCAGTGCTGTCCGTTGTTGAGCTTGCAGAGATCTCCCACGTTCTGTTCGTACTCCCGAAGAGCGAACAGCTTCCGGTTTTTCCGGGATCGGAAACGTTGCGGGCGCTGTTGAAACGCCGCGCGATGAAAGCTTCACAACTGGCCGGCACTCCGCTTTTTGGCACGCTTCCGCACGGCGGGCTGGCGGCATGGACAATGCTGGATTTGACCAAACCCGTATTCGAACAGCACACCGTGTTGCGCAAGGCGGTGCAGCCGCTGCTTGAGGAAAATCCGAAGACGCTTTGTATCTCGGTTCATGGAACTCGTGACGAACGTGCAAAGGCCGGGCACCTTGCGGCGTACGTAGCCTGGGCCAATGGGGCCGAACTGCCGCAGAGGAAAAAGAAACCGCAATTCAAATCGCTTGCCGCAATTGCGATTTATGGCGCCCCTGAAAGTAACGGTTTTGAAGCGCTGCGGGCGCGCGCGGAAGGCAACGTGCTGTGCCGTGAACTCACCATTTTGCCCCCCAACGAACTTACCCCGGAGCTGTACCGCCAGCGCATCAGGAAAATTGCGAAAGATTGCGGTTGGGAGCATGAGGAATTCGGGCTGCAAAAACTGCGCAAAATGGGAGCGGGAGCATTTGTCGCGGTTGCGCAGGGCAGTTTTGAGGAAGACGCCGCGATCGTGCATTTGCGCTATCGTCATAGGCGGGCAAAACACTCGCTGGCGCTGGTGGGCAAAGGCATCTGCTTCGACACCGGCGGACACAACCTCAAACCGGCCCGTTCCATGCACGGCATGCACCAAGACATGAACGGCTCGGCCGTGTGCCTTGGGATTCTGCTCGGCGCGACACGGGCGGAGCTCGCGGTTAATGTCGATTGCTGGTTAGCGATTGCGCAGAATCACATCGGTCCTAAGGCCTATAAGCAGAACGAAGTGGTGAAAGCGCTCAACGGGACCACCATCGAAATTGTGCATACCGATGCCGAAGGACGCATGGTACTGGCAGACACACTGACCATGGCAGCAAAAGGCAAACCTGCAGTGATCATAGATTTCGCCACACTCACCGGCAGCATGGTGGTGGCGCTGGGCGAGCGCTATTCCGGGGTGCTAGGCAATCGCGAGGGTTTGCTGGCGCAGGCGGTCGCAGCGGGCAAGGCAAGTGGCGAGAGGATGTGCTTGTTTCCGCTGGATGAGGATTACGAGCAGGCGCTGGATAGCAAGATTGCAGATATTAAGCAGTGCACGCTTGATGGCGAAGCTGACCACATCCTTGCGGGGTGCTTCCTCAAGCGCTTTGTGCACGATCTGCCGTGGTTGCATGTCGATTTGTCTGCAAGCAGCTGCAAAGGGGGCTTAGGGGCGGTCGCATCGGACATAACTGGATTCGGAGTCGGCTGGGGCATGGAGATGATCAAGACCATTATCCGCGCATGAATTTGCAAAGGGAAAGCATATGAAACCATTTACCGTTACTGCAGTAGCCATTTTTATTCTGGTGGCGATTGTACATTTATTGAGGCTCGTATTCGACTGGGACATTACCGTGAACGGCTTTGTGATTCCGATGTGGGTGAGCGTGCTCGGCTTGTTTATTCCGGGTGCGCTGGCTTATTTTCTCTGGCGCGAGGCGTACAAGACTAAATAGCGTGCCGCGGGTTTTGCTGCACGATGTTGCCGCTTGCGGCCATTAACACATTTTTCATCTTGGTTTCCTGTCCCACACGTAGCGCACGAAGCGCTGCCAACGGTTTTGCTTCTGCGCGAGTTTATTTTTGGTTTTCGCCGCCTGGCGGTCGCGCTCCACGCCGCACTTCACCTGTTCATGGATTTGCCGCAGGGTCAAACCCCCGGGGCCCTTAAGATTATCCGGATCGTTGTTGGAAGACACCTTTACTCCACTGAAATACACAGGGGATATGTTAAACTTTATTGCTATTTTTTTCGAGGAAAATCATGTCAGGCAATACCCTGGGACGACTCTTCTGCGTGACTTCCTTCGGTGAATCGCACGGGCCCGCGATCGGCTGCGTGGTCGACGGTTGCCCTCCCGGGATGGCGCTTACTGCGGAGGACATTCAGAAAGAGTTGGATCGCCGCAAACCCGGCACTTCGCGCCATGTCTCGCAGCGCAGGGAATCCGACACGGTGGAAATCCTTTCCGGCGTATTTGAAGGCAAAACCACTGGCACGCCGATAGCGCTCTTGATCCGCAATGAAGACGCACGCAGCAAAGACTATGGAAATATCATGGACACCTTCCGTCCCGGGCACGCCGATTACACCTACTGGCAAAAATACGGCGCTCGCGATTACCGTGGCGGGGGCAGACAATCGGCTCGCGAGACGGCAGTGCGTGTTGCAGCGGCAGCAATTGCCAGGAAATGGCTGAATGAGAAATACGGTGTAGTGATCCGCGGCTACATGTCGCAACTCGGCCCCATCGAAATCCCGTTCAAAACCTGGAACGCGGTGAAGGACAATCCGTTTTTTGCTGCGGACGACAGCATGGTTCCGCAGCTTGAGGAATTCATGGACAAGCTCAGGAAATCCGGCGATTCCTGCGGTGCAAGAATTACAGCGATCGCAGAGCACGTACCGGTGGGCTGGGGTGAGCCGGTATTCGACAAGCTGGATGCGGATATCGCCCACGCCATGATGAGCATCAACGCAGTGAAAGCAGTGGAAATCGGCGCGGGTATCGCTTCAGTCAAACAAGCGGGAAGCGAGCATTCGGATGAAATGACTCCGCAAGGATTTTTGAGCAATAACGCTGGCGGAATTCTTGGCGGTATTTCTACCGGGCAGAATATCGTGGTCAATATCGCGGTGAAGCCTACTTCGAGCATTCGCCTGCCGCGTCGTTCCATTGACAAACAGGGCAAGCCCACCGTGGTCGAAACACACGGACGCCACGATCCGTGCGTCGGCATTCGCGCCACTCCGATCGCCGAGGCCATGCTGGCGCTGGTGCTTATGGATCATGCGCTGCGCCACCGTGGCCAAAATGCGGATGTGCGGTGTCCAACGCCTACAATCCCATCGCGAGCTGAAAAAGACACGCATTCCGACAGCAAAGCTATGCCCAAAGAAAATCCGGATCCGGATGAGGCCTGATGAATATTACCAGGCAGTCGATACGGTTCAGTGCGTCGCCTGAGAGTTTGTTTGATGCATACCTCAGCTCTAGAAGGCACGCCGCGATACTCGGCAGCAGGGTTTCAATCGGCAAGGCGGTCAGCAGACGCTTTACTGCATTTAACGGCATTCTTTCGGGCAAGAATCTGCTGATTGTTGCGAAAGAACTTATTGTTCAGTCGTGGCGTTCGCGCAAGTGGAAGAAAACGCATCCGGATTCAATCTTAATCTTGATGTTCAGCAAGTACGGGCGTGGTGCGCAGATTGATCTGGTTCACGTGAATATCCCGCGGCATGATTTACGAGGCGTAACCCGTGGCTGGAAAGTTACTACTGGAAACCCTGGTTTGAATACTTGAAGCGCCAGCGCTAGAAACCCGCGTTCTTCGCGCATGCCAAGCCATCCGTACTGGCGTCTCTCCAGTTTCTACTTTTTTTATTTCGCTTTTGTCGGCGCGTTTTCGCCTTATTGGAGTCTGTACCTCAAATCCCTAAGTTTCAGCGCTTCGGAAATCGGCGTACTGATGTCGTTATTGATGGTAACGCGCATTTTTGCACCTACGCTCTGGGGCTGGTTGGCGGACCGCAGCGGAAAGCGCGCTGGAATTGTCCAAATCGCCGGGGCATTAAGCTTTGCAAGCTATCTCGGAGTATTTTTCGGCAGGAGTTTCTGGTGGATGTTTGGGGTCATGACGCTGCTGAGTTTTTTTTGGAGCGCATCGTTGCCGCTGGTGGAAGCGATCACCCTCAGTCACCTGGGGGACAGCACTGCGCGATACGGGCGGGTGAGACTATGGGGCTCCATCGGCTTTATCATCGCTGTCATAGGCACTGGTTACATCTTGGACGTTGCACACGTTCACAGTCTGCTTTGGCTAGTGCTGGGGACAATTGCGGGAATTCTTGTTTTTTCGCGCTATATTCCTGAGATCGAAACCGCGGTCCACCACACCGACCGCTTCCCGGTGTCGCAAATAATCAGGCGACCGGAAGTTGCAGCACTGTTCGCTGCTTGCTTCCTGATGGTAGCCGCGCACGGACCGTTTTACACTTTCTATTCCCTATATTTAGTGGCACACGGATACAGCAAGGGCGCAATAGGCTGGTTGTGGGCGGTGGGTGTGATTTGTGAGATCGCGGCATTCATCGGCATGCCGCGCATCATGCAGCGCTTTTCCGTTCCGCAGATTCTAGGTATGAGTTTTACACTTGCCGTCATCCGCTTTCTTTTGATCGGCTGGTTGGTCAATTCCGTAGCTTTCATTTTATTTGCGCAGGTGTTGCACGCTGCGACTTTTGGTACTTATCACGCCACTGCGATGGCGGCCATCCATCACTACTTCCGCGGCAGGCATCAGGCCACGGGGCAGGCACTTTATACCAGCCTTACTTTCGGTGCCGGCGGCACGTTCGGCGCGCTGATTAGCGGTTACCTTTGGGATTACTTGGGTGCAAGCCTAACGTTCAGTATGGCTTCGCTTTTCGCGCTGTGCGGGCTTTTGCTGATAGTCTGGAAATTTAGGCTTAGGAGCTGAACTGGAACCTGTTCTAGCGCCTCTCAATATGTAATAATTTATAGCTTATTTGAGGTACTTACGTGATGAGCGGTCAAACCCTTTACGATAAGCTTTGGCACAGCCATCTGGTGCAGGAAGAGCCCGATGGCACGGCTTTGATTTACATCGACCGTCACTTGGTGCATGAAGTGACCAGTCCGCAGGCGTTCGAGGGGCTGAAGCTCGCCGGAAGAAAACCCTGGCGCATGGATTCGGTGTTGGCGACAGCGGATCACAACACGCCGACCGTAGCGTGGAATGAAGGAATCAAGGACCCGATATCGCGCCTGCAGGTGGAGACACTGGACGCCAACATACGCCAGTATGGCGCCAAAGCGTACTTTCCATTCCTGGACCCGCGCCAGGGCATCGTTCACGTTATCGGCCCGGAACAGGGTGCGACGCTTCCTGGAATGTCGGTAGTCTGCGGCGACTCGCATACCAGCACCCATGGGGCGTTTGCGGCGCTCGCGTTTGGCATCGGTACCTCTGAAATCGAACATGTGCTGGCCACTCAATGCCTGCCTCAAAAAAAATCCAAGGCGATGCAAATCGTGGTGGAGGGCGAGCTAAATAAAGGTGTCACGGCGAAAGACGTTATGCTCTCGATCATCGCCAAAATTGGCACTGCCGGCGGCAGCGGTTATGCAATTGAATTTGCCGGCAGCACCATACGTTCTTTAAGCATGGAAGCCAGGATGACCATTTGTAACATGTCAATTGAAGCCGGTGCGCGCGCCGGAATGATAGCCGTGGACGAGACCACGCTGGGGTATGTAAAGGGTCGTCCATTCGCACCTAAAGGCGGAATGTGGGAGAGGGCATCAAGCTTCTGGAAGACTCTTAAAAGCGACGAGGACGCGCGATTTGACAAAGTCGTTCGCCTTTCCGCAGCAGACGTCAAGCCGCAGGTGACCTGGGGCACTTCGCCGGAAATGGTCGGCACCGTGGATGACCGTGTTCCCGATCCCGCGCGCGAGACCAATCCGGTGAAGCGCCAAGCGATGGAACGGGCGCTAACCTATATGGGACTCGCTCCGAATACGCCGATCAAGGAAATCAAGCTTGACAAGATTTTTATTGGCTCATGCACCAACTCGCGAATCGAAGATTTGCGTGCTGCGGCGCAGGTCGTGCGCGGCAGGCATATTGCGTCCAATATTAAACTGGCGCTGGTGGTACCGGGTTCAGGATTGGTCAAGCGCCAGGCCGAAGCGGAGGGTCTAGACAAAGTTTTTGTCGACGCCGGTTTTGAGTGGCGCGAACCGGGCTGTTCCATGTGCTTGGGTATGAATGACGACCGCCTACAGCCCGGCGAGCGCTGCGCCTCGACCTCCAACCGGAATTTTGAGGGGCGCCAGGGCGCCGGCGGCAGGACTCATCTGGTAAGCCCAGAAATGGCAGCGGCAGCTGCGATTGCCGGGCATTTTGTGGATGTGCGCGGCAATTACAGCTAACTTGGGAACAGAGTTGAAAACGTTCAGGGTTATTTTGTTGCTTGGTTTATTGGCTTGGCCGCTCGCCGGGTGCAATTCGATGGCAAGCTCATGCAATAACGTTACTGCGCCGGACCAGACGAATAGTCATAGTCAAGCTGACGACGATAGCGGGTACTGATGGAAAAATTCATCCAGCTTGACGGAATGGTCGTGCCTATGGATCGTGCTAACGTGGACACCGACTCGATCATCCCCAAGCAATTTCTTAAATCTATCAAACGCAGCGGCTTCGGACCCAACCTGTTTGATAGCTGGCGCTACCTGGATCACGGCGAGCCGGGCAAGGACAATCGCAGCCGCCCGTTGAACTCGGATTTCGTCCTTAACCAGCCGCGCTACCAGGGCGCGCAAATCCTGCTTGCGCGCGAGAATTTTGGATGCGGCTCAAGCCGCGAACACGCGCCGTGGGCGCTGCTCGACTATGGTTTCCGCGCGCTGATCGCGCCCAGTTTTGGCGAAATTTTTTATAACAATTGTTGTAAAAACGGGTTATTGCCGATAGAGCTTGACGCCGCTTCCGTAGCGCAGTTATTCCGCGAAGTAGCCGAGCAACCTGGCTATCGGCTTAAGGTGAATTTGGCCGCGCAAACCGTTACCACGCCGGCCAAGCAGATCTTTAAATTCGATATCGATCCGCGCCAAAAAAACCGCCTTGTTAGCGGGCTTGATGAAATTGGTTTGACATTGCAAAACGCGGATAAAATCAGGGCGTTCGAGACTAAGCATCGTGAGCGCTATCCCTGGTTGTATTCTGAATAAAAGGTGACGTGCGACGCGTGGGACAGGTAAGTACTCTTTACGCTTAACTCCTTACCATTCACTAAAATTATGAAAATTGCAGTTTTGCCGGGCGACGGTATCGGCCCAGAAATCATGACCCAGGCGGTTAAGGTACTGCGGCGGCTGGCGCGTCAAGGCCTGAATTTCGAGCTGGAATACGCACCGATCGGCGGCGCCGGATATGACGCATGCGGCGATCCTTTGCCGGAGGCCACGCTCAAGCTTGCGCGGCAGGCCGACGCCGTACTGCTGGGCGCAGTGGGAGGCTACGAATATGACAAGCTGCCGCGCGATCGGCGACCCGAGCGGGGCTTGTTGCGCATCCGCAAGGAACTCGGGGTATTCGCAAATTTGCGGCCTGCGCAGGTTTATGCTGAACTTGCTTATGCCACCACATTAAAACCGGAGGTGGTGACCGGGCTCGATATCCTGATTTTGCGCGAGCTTACCGGCGATATTTATTTCGGCGAACCGCGCGGGCGCAGAGCCAATTCCAAAGGCGAGCGCGAGGGGTTCGACACCATGTCGTACTCGGAATCCGAAATCCGCCGCATTGCTCGTGTGGGATTCGATATTGCAAGAAAGCGCCGCCACAAGCTTTGTTCTGTCGATAAGGCCAACGTGCTGGAGACCAGCCAGTTATGGCGCGAAGTCGTAAGCGAAGTAGCAACAGACTATCCGGATATCGCACTTACGCACATGTACGTGGACAATGCGGCGATGCAACTGGTGCGGGAACCGAAACAGTTTGATGTGATATTAACCGGAAATTTATTCGGGGACATACTGTCCGACCAAGCCTCGATGCTAACGGGCTCAATCGGCATGTTGCCTTCGGCCTCGCTAGATGAGGACAACAAAGGCTTGTATGAGCCCATACACGGTTCGGCACCGGACATCGCGGGCAGGAATATTGCCAATCCGCTGGCGACGATCCTCTCCGTGGCGATGATGCTGCGTTATACTTGCAATCTGGAGCAAGCGGCACAGCGCATCGAACAGGCAGTGAAAAAAGTGCTTGCGAAAGGCTTGCGCACGGCGGATATTTTCCAGGACGGCATGCGCAAAGTGAACACCGAAGAGATGGGCGATGCGGTGGTGAATGCCATTTAAGTTTAGGTGAACTGAAAGAGACTGAATGAACAAAAAATACGATGTTTGCGTGCTGGGCGCGACCGGAGCAGTCGGCGAGGCGATGATCTCGATTCTTGAGGAACGGGATTTCCCGGTGGGCAAACTTTACCCTCTTGCCTCATCGCGTTCTGCCGGGAGTGAGGTGAGATTCAAGGGGCGTGATCTGAAAGTCGAAGATGTAGCTAATTTCGATTTTTCGAAAGCACAAATTGGATTGTTTTCCGCCGGCAGCGGCGTTTCAGCGGAATATGCGCCGAAAGCCGCGGCCGCTGGCTGTGTGGTCATAGACAATACCGCACAATTTCGCTATGAAAAAGACGTCCCGCTCGTGGTGCCGGAAGTAAATCCGCACGCCATTTCCGAGTACGGAAACCGGGGCATCATCGCCAATCCCAATTGTTCGACTATCCAGATGGTGGTGGTGCTGAAACCCATTTATGACGCGGTGGGCATAGAGCGTATTAATGTGGCTACTTACCAAGCGGTATCCGGCACCGGCAAGGAAGCGATAGAAGAACTGGCAGAACAAACCCGTGCGCTGTTCAACCACAAGGATATCGTGTGCGAAGTCTACCCTAAGCAAATTGCGTTTAACGTGCTGCCGCATATTGACGTCTTCCTGGACAATGGCTACACGAAAGAAGAGATGAAAATGGTATGGGAGACTCGTAAGATCCTGGGCGACGATTCGATTCGGATTAACCCTACCACCGTGCGGGTGCCGGTGTTCTACGGTCATTCCGAGGCGGTTCATATCGAGACCCGTAACAAAATCTCGGCGCCAGCAGCGGTCGCTTTGCTCAAAAAGGCGCCCGGCGTGCTGGTCATGGATGAGCGCAAGCCCGGCGGCTATCCCACCCCGGCGCTGGAAGCGACAGGACGGGACGCAGTCTACGTCGGGCGTATTCGCGAGGACATTTCGCACCCTCACGGCCTGGATTTGTGGGTGGTGTCGGACAATGTGCGCAAGGGGGCCGCGCTAAATAGCGTGCAAATTGCGGAAATTTTGATTGAAAAATATCTGGATCCAGCCATAATGATAAGAGGCAAGTTGAGCTTGCATCTCTAACTACATGATGTTAATTTAATTACCCCCGAACAAAAGCATAGGGTGGGTTTGTGGGCAAATCTAGGCACTTAGCTTGGTTAGTGGTTGCTGCATTATTATTCGTATCGCCTTGGGCGGCGAAAGCTACCGGGCTGGGCAAGCTCACCGTGAAATCCAACCTGGGCGAGCCGCTTTCGGCTGAAGTCGACCTTCTGGGCGTGGAAAAGTCGGATATCAGTTCACTGGCGGCGAAACTCGCCCCGTCTGATGCTTTTGCGCAGGCCAATATTCAATATGTTTCCGCGCTATCTAACATCAAATTCAGCGTTGAGAAAAGGCCGGACGGGCAGCCGTATCTTAAGCTTACAACGCTGCAGCCGGTCAACGAACCGTTCCTCGACTTTTTGATTGAACTTAGCTGGTCGTCTGGCCGCTTGGTAAAAGAATATACGGTTCTACTCGATCCGCCGGGTTTCACGCCCATAGCGACGACGGCGCCCATTGCGGCGCCAGAAACGAAACCAGCGCCTGCCTCGACCGAGATGGCGAAACCCGAGCAGGCTGGCGCTCCGGCCGAGGAGAAACCGGGTGCTGAAGCAACCACTGCGGCGGCCGCACCTTCGGTAGCTACACCCGAAGCAACGCCAGAAGCGGCACCCGAGGCTGCTGCGCCAGAGGCACCGGCACCTGAAGCACAAGCAGCTGAAGCACCAGCATCTGAAGCACCAGCACCCGAGGAAGAAGCGGCTGCTCCCGAGCAGCCCCAGACCTACGGTCCGGTAAAGCGCGGCGAGACGCTGCACAAGATTGCCGAAAGCCTCAAGCCATCCGACTACACTCTTGACCAGGTGTTGATAGGGCTATTCCGTTCCAACAAAAAAGCGTTCATGGGGAACAACATGAACCGCTTGAAAACGGGTCCTATCCTGCACGTACCGGAAAGTAGCGAATTATCGACGATAGATCCGAACCAGGCGGTCAAAGAAGTCAAGATCCAAGCCCGCGACTGGAACGCTTATCGGCAGCAACTTGCAGAAGCCGCAGGCCTAGCAGCTCCGGCCGAAAGCGCTACCCAGAGCGCGACGGGCAAAATTACCACCAAGGTCGCCGAGCAGCCCACGCCCCAGGAGCCGGCCAAAGAAGTCTTGAAACTTTCCAAGGGCGAGCCTCCGGCCGGAAAACCCGGCGGGACCGGCGGTAAAGCATTGCAGGACCGCATTCACAGCCTTGAAGAAGAAGCTGTAGCCAGGGAAAAAGCAATCAAGGAAGCAAACGAGCGCATCGCGCTTCTCGAGAAAAACATTCAAGACATGCAGCGTCTTTTGGAAGTCAAGAACCAGAACCTGGCAGAACTGCAAAAACAGGCAGTCGCCGCCAAGGCACCACAACCCCCGGCACAGCCTGCCGCCGCCCCCAAGCCTGCCCAAGTCAAGACACCCGAAATGAAAGCAGCGGAGGCCAAGAAACCTGAGCATAAACCGGCTGTAGTTGCTCAAACCAAGCCTCCGATGGCGCCTAAGCCCGTTGACAAAGCCAAGCCTACGCCCCAGTCCGAAACGTCCCTGCTGGATGATGTGCTCGGCAACCCGCTGTATCTAGGTGGAGGCGCAGGAGCGGTAATCTTGCTACTTGGACTCGGCTACATGGCCGTGAGAAAAAAAAAATTATTGACCAGTCCTGAAGAAGAGATTGTTGACGAGGGAAGCCTAAAAGCCAACACGGTCTTTGGTAATACCGAAGGCGGTGTGATGGTCAACACCGGCGAAACCTCGGTAATCAGCGATATAGCCGGCAAGAGCGGTGCGGTCGCTACTGATGACGTGGATCCGGTCGCTGAAGCAGAGGTCTACATTGCGTACGGGCGCGACACTCAAGCCGAAGAAATCCTCAAAGAAGCGCTGAAAAAAAATCCCGGTCACAACAGTATCCGCTTAAAATTGCTGGAAATTTACGCTGCGCGTAAAAACTTGCCGGTATTCGAAGCGCTTGCACGCGAACTGCATGCGGCAACGGGCGGCACTGGGTCAATCTGGGACAGAGTCGCGCAGCTAGGCTACGCGCTTAATCCGGACAATCCCTTGTATGAGTCTGCGAAATCCGCCGGCGTAGAAACGCCGGCGGCCAGGCTGCATACGAGACCGCCGGAAATGGATTTCAATATTGCTCTTCCTGTCACTTCCGCGGAACAATTGAACGCCGATATCGGGATGGAAAGCAATGTGCCCGGCGCGGAGAAAACGTTTACCAGCTTCGATTTTGAAGTTCCTTCAGCCGAAGCTCCGGAACGAACGCCTGATTTGGCTGTAGAAAGCGAAAAGGTTGCGAGTGGAATGGATTTCAATTTGGGCACGCATCCTGGAGTGGGCGAAGCGGCTAAAGCCGCGACCGCAAGTGAAACGCCGCTGGATATGATCAGTTTTAATTTTGAGCCCTCGGCGCCTGCTCCAACGCCCTCGCCGCCTCCGGAAGACAAGGCGATTCAAATTGATCTTTCAGGAATCAGCCTTACTCTCGATACACCCACAGGCTCAGCCGCGGAACAACCAGCGAAAGATCAGCATTGGTACGAGGTACAGTCCAAGTTCGATCTCGCCAAGGCTTATCAGGAAATGGGCGACAAGGAAGGTGCACGCGAAATACTGCAGGAAGTGGTCCGCGAAGGAGATGCTTCGCAGCAGGAGCAAGCCAGAAACCTGCTCGGAAACCTCTAACGTCGCGTTCCGGGTTTGTCCGCAACACCCCCAGGTATTTGCCCTTGTGAATGAAAGCCCGCGTGCAGCGACATACCGCAATGACTTTAAATGATAAGTATTCGGCCGAGCCGTGAATTTTCCTTAGTGATGCGACCGGATTAGATGGCGAGAATTGCGCTCGGGTTGGAATACAATGGCGCTGCTTTCTGTGGCTGGCAAACGCAGACTGGCGGTGGCGCCATTCAGGACGTCGTCGAGGCCGCGCTGGCGCAAATCGCCGGCGAGAAGGTTACAGTCATAGCAGCGGGGCGTACCGATGCCGGCGTTCACGCCTTGGCACAGGTGGCGCATTTTGACAGCCGGACCCAACGTCCCCAATCAGCCTGGGTGCGAGGCGTAAACGCGCTTCTGCCGCCGCAGGTTGCCGTAGTCTGGGCACACGTGGTCGCCGACGATTTTCACGCACGCTTTAGCGCCGTCGAGCGCTGTTACCGCTACTTGCTGCTGAATACCGCGGTGCGTCCGGCACTCTATCAAGGCCAAGTCGGCTGGTTTCATCAGCAGCTCGATGTAGGGGCCATGCGCGAATCTGCAACGTTATTGGTGGGTAAGCACGATTTCAGCGCATTTCGTGCCGCCGAGTGTCGCGCGCCTACGCCGGAGAAGGAATTACGCAGGGTCGAGATTACAAGACTGAAGGATCTGATCATGTTTGAATTCTGCGCAGATGCTTTTCTCCATCACATGGTACGCAACATCGTCGGTTGCTTGGTGTATGTGGGAAGCGGCAAACGCGCAGTACCATGGCTCGGCGAAGTTTTGCAAAGCAGAGACAGACGCCGCGCGGCGCCGACTTTCAGCGCTGCCGGCCTTTATCTGTCGGGTGTGAGTTACAGCCCGAGGTGGCGCATAGCCAATTTTAATCGTAACATGCTGCTTTTTCCGTAAAACCCCCGGCCCGAAGTTGATGACTATCCGAATCAAAATTTGCGGCATCACGCGCAGGCGCGATGCATTGGCGGCCGCCGAGCTGGGCGCACATGCCATTGGTCTTATGTTTTATAAAGGCAGCCCGCGTTTTGTCGCTCCGGATAAAGCACGCGAAGTGATTGACGGGTTGCCGCCTTTTGTCACGGGTGTGGGTGTGTTTGTCAATCCCGATGAACAACAGGTGCGAGCGGTCCTGGGCACAGTGCACCTTGAATTACTACAGTTTCACGGCGATGAATCAGCCGAATTCTGCGCAAAATTCGGCGTGCCATATATCAAAGCAATCCGAGTCAAGAAGGACTTGGATTTGCTACAATACGCATCCCGCTATGGCGATGCAAAAGGGTTGCTGCTGGATACGCACAGCGACAAAGGTTACGGCGGCACCGGAGAAGCTTTTGATTGGGCCTTGATCCCGAACGACCTGGGTTTGCCGATCATTCTTTCGGGCGGGCTAACCGCTGAAAACGTGGCGCGCGCGATCAGGCGGGCGCGACCTTGGGCGGTGGACGTATCGAGCAGCGTGGAGTCGGAAAAAGGAATCAAGGATGCGGGCAAAATCGCCGCGTTCATAAAAGAGGCGCGCGATGCAGATGTATGATCTTCCCGATGACAAAGGCCATTTCGGCAAGTACGGCGGCGTGTTTGTTGCGGAAACGCTGATCAATGCGCTAGACGAGCTGCGCCAAGCTTACCGGCGTTACCGCAGCGACCCGGAATTTGAGGCCGAATTGGCATATGAGCTCAAGCATTATGTCGGCCGGCCGAGCCCGATTTACCACGCCAAACGCTTGTCGCAGCAGGTCGGCGGCGCGCAAATCCTGCTAAAACGCGAGGATCTCAACCATACGGGCGCGCACAAAATCAACAATACCATGGGACAGGGGCTTCTGGCGCGCCGCATGGGCAAGCCGCGCGTGATAGCAGAAACAGGCGCCGGCATGCACGGGGTCGCAGCAGCCACCGTCGCAGCACGCTTCGGCATGGAATGCGTCGTGTACATGGGGGCGGAAGACATCAAGCGCCAAGCCACGAACGTCTACCGGATGAAGCTCTTAGGCGCCAGCGTTACGCCGGTGGAGTCCGGTTCGAAAACGCTCAAGGATGCGCTTAACGAAGCAATGCGCGACTGGGTTACTCATGTCGAAAATACCTATTACATCATTGGTTCCGTGGCGGGACCCCATCCGTATCCGATGATGGTACGGGATTTCCAGTCGGTCATCGGGCGCGAGGCGAAGACCCAGATGTTGGAAATGTTCGGGCGCCAGCCGGATGCGTTAATCGCCTGCGTTGGCGGAGGCTCCAACGCCATAGGCCTGTTTTATCCTTTCATCGAGGAAGAAAAAGTGCGCTTGATTGGTGTAGAGGCCGGAGGCATGGGCATTGCGACAGGCAAGCACGCAGCAACGCTTTGCGTGGGCAAGCCCGGCGTTCTGCACGGCAGCCGCAGTTATCTCATGCAGGATGAAAACGGTCAGATTCAAGAAACCCATTCGATTTCTGCAGGGCTTGATTACCCTGGGGTCGGACCCGAACACGCTTGGCTTAAGGATAGCGGGCGCGCTGAATATGTAAGCGTCACCGACGCCGAGGCGCTGAAAGCGTTCCATAATCTGTGCCAGCTCGAAGGTATCATTCCGGCGCTGGAATCCGCCCATGCGCTGGCATATGCCGCAAACATCGCCGCTGATATGGGTAAAGACAAACTGCTTCTGGTAAATCTTTCCGGGCGCGGTGACAAGGACATGAATACCGTGGCCAATTTGTCCGGCATCAAGTTCTGAAGAGTTAATCATGTCGCGCATCGCGGCCACTTTCAGCCAACTGCAACAGCACGGAAAAAAGGCATTGATTCCGTTTATCACTGCGGGCGACCCAGAGCCGACAATGACACTCGGGCTCATGTATGCCTTGGTAAAAGGTGGAGCGGACATCATTGAGCTTGGCGTGCCGTTTTCCGATCCAATGGCGGATGGGCCGACCATTCAGCGGTCATCCGAACGGGCATTGAAACACGGCATCAACTTAACGCAGATACTCGGCCTGGTGGCCGAATTCCGTAAAACCAACCGCAGCACTCCGGTGGTGTTGATGGGTTATGCCAATCCTATTGAAGCCTTGGGTTATCAAGAGTTCGTCGATATGGCCGAAGCTAGCGGCGTGGACGGAGTACTGGTTGTGGATTATCCTCCTGAAGAGAGCGTCGAGTTGGCCCGCCATCTCGAGCGCCACCATATTGATGGGATTTATCTGCTTTCTCCCACAACTGATGAAACGCGAATTGAGCAGGTGGCTAAACTCTCCCGAGGTTATATATATTATGTCTCATTAAAAGGCGTGACCGGGGCCAGGAATCTTGATCTGAGCGATGTGGCGAAAAAGTTGCCGCAAATTCGCGCGCGGACCAAGCTGCCGGTAGGCGTAGGCTTCGGCATCCGCGACGCGCAAACAGCAAAAGAGGTGGCAGGACTGGCCGACGCTGTGGTAGTCGGAAGTCGCATTGTGGAAGAAGTTGAAAATTCCGCCGGGCAGGACGTATTGAACAGAGTTTCTGCCCTCGTCAAAGACTTGCGCCAAGCTATAGACCAACGCTAAGCGGCCATAGGACCACTGATGAGCTGGCTTCAGAAACTGCTTCCCCCGAAAATCAAGCGCAACCTAACCGGGGCCAAGAAGACAGTCCCAGAGGGATTGTGGACCAAGTGTCCGATTTGCGAATCCGTGCTGTATCGCAGTGAGCTGGAAAATAATCTCAATGTCTGTCCCAAGTGCGGCCACCATAACCGCCTTTCGGCACGAGCGCGCCTGGACGCATTGCTGGACAGCGAGGGCCGCTATGAGATCGGCGTAGAGGTGACATCGGTAGATATCTTGAAATTCAAAGATGATATGCGCTACAACGAGCGCCTGGAATTTGCGCAAGCCGAAACGGAAGAGACCGAAGCGCTGGTGGTGATGCAAGGGAGCGTCAAAACCGTGCCGCTGATTGCAGCGGCGTTTGAATTCAAGTTTCTTGGCGGCTCGATGGGGTCGGCAGTAGGCGAGAGGTTTGTGCGAGGGGCGCAGCTCTGTGTCGAGCAGAATCTTCCAATGGTGTGTTTTTCTGCAAGCGGAGGCGCACGCATGCAGGAGGGATTACTATCGCTCATGCAAATGGCTAAAACTGCAGCCGCGCTCACCCAATTATCTTCGGCAAAGTTGCCCTTTATTTCTGTACTGACCGATCCTACTATGGGCGGCGTGTCAGCGAGCTTTGCCATGCTCGGCGACATAATCATCGCCGAACCGGGAGCGTTGATCGGTTTTGCTGGCCCGCGCGTCATCGAGCAAACGGTTCGCGAAACGCTTCCGGAGGGGTTCCAGCGCGCCGAATTCCTGCTCGAGCATGGCGCAATCGATATGATCCTTGACCGCAGGCAAATGCGCGACAAGCTTGCCAACCTGATTACGCTGTTATTGCGGCAGCCCGCCATATCCGCGTGAGTCGGGCCACTTGATTCCCTCCAATTCTCCGCCCCTATTCGTCTGTGAAACCGGAAATTCCCACTTCCAAACCGGCAATTCTGTCTGATTGGCTTGCCTATTTGGAAAGCCTCAACCCGCGGGCGATCTCGCTTGGTTTGGATCGTGTACTGCAAGTCAAGAACACGCTTCAGCTCGAACCCGAATTTCCCATCATTACCGTAAGTGGTACCAACGGCAAAGGATCAACCTGCGCGTTCCTGGAGGCAATTTTGAAAATTGCGGGATACCGCGTCGGCTGCTACACCTCGCCCCATCTTCTCAGCTACAACGAGCGTGTGCGCATTAATTGTATGCCCGTGGATGATCTGGCCTTGGTCCGCGTATTTCAGAAAATCGAAGCGGCGCGTCATGATATTCCGCTTACATATTTCGAGTACGGCACTCTCGCGGCAATGTTGCTTTTCAGTGAAGCCGGGCTCGATGTCGCGATTCTGGAAGTGGGACTGGGCGGCAGACTCGATGCCGTCAATGCTTTCAATGCCGATTGTGCTGTGATTACCAGCATAGATTTTGACCATATGGATTATCTCGGCAATACCAGAGAGCAAATCGCTTTTGAAAAGGCTGGTATTTTCCGTCCGGGGAAGCCCGCAATATGTGCTGACGCGGATGTTCCCGACAGCCTTTCTAAACATGCAACAAGCATCGGCGCGCAATTGCTTCGCATCAATCGTGATTTTGACTTTACTCCCGAAAAAAACCAGTGGCTATATCGGGGACCCAGCGGCAGCCGTCACGTACTGCCTTATCCGGCGTTGCGCGGCGCGTACCAGTTGCAAAACGCCAGCGCTGCCTTGACAGTGCTGGACGCATTCAGAGACGCGCTTGCGGTAGGGATGGGGGAAATCAAGCGCGGATTGATGGAAGTGGAGCTGCCCGCGCGTTTCCAAGTACTTCCGGGGAGGCCCGCGGTGGTTCTGGATGTGGCGCACAACCCGCAAGCTGCAGCGGCGTTGTCGGCAAATCTCGGCAAAATGGAATGTCACGGAAATACGTTCGCCGTATTCGGCATGCTCAAAGACAAAGATATCGCCGGCGCGGCGCGGTTTCTGGTGCCGCAGGTGGACAGCTGGCTTATCGCGAGCATAGGTCGCGAGCGCCGCGGTGCGACGGCTTCTGATGTGGCGGAGGAATTACTGCGGGCGGGCGTGCCGCAAACGGCGATGTCGGGCTTTGCGAGCCCCGCTGAAGCTTATGATCAAGCCTGCAATTTGGCGACTGAAAATGATAGAATTATTGTTTTCGGCTCTTTCCATACCGTAGCCGGCGTGCTACGCAGGCGCAGCGGGGAGTAAAACCCGGTGCCAAAAGGATTTTGCTTTTATGGCAAGAACGATCAGTGACGAGCAATTGCGATTGAAAAAGCGAGCCAGAAGGCGCTTAATCGGAGCAATTGTCCTTGTCACTCTGATGGTAATATTGCTCCCCCCATTCTTGGATGTCGAACCTAAGCCGGTAAGCCAGGATATAAATCTTCAGATTCCGGCACAGAATGGCGCAGGTTTTGCGTCGCGGGTGATTCCGGTTCCCGAAAAAACCGGAACTGCGGAGGCGGCGGTGAGGCAGCAACAATCGGGAACCGCCGCTCCGTCACCGAGTCCAGCGCCGGGTACCGACAAAGTAACAGCGAACGCTGCGCAGAAAAAAAGCGAACAAAACGCAAAGGCAGAACCGAGGCCGGAACACAACTCAGCGCCCTACGTGGTGCAACTTGCCGCATTCGTTCATAAAGAAAACGCCAAACAGTTGCAGAAAAAACTTTCTGCGAACGGCATTCCGTCCTATACCGAGGCGCTGAAATCTGCCCACGGCGAAAAAACCCGGGTGCGTGCCGGGCCCTATGATAGCCGGGATGACGCGGAAAAGGCGCTTGACCAGATCAAGGCGCTGGGGCTCAACGGGATGGTAACACCCAAGTAGCCGCGCGTTATGACGGTTTTTGATTATGCGGTAATTTTGGTTATCGGGCTATCGGTTATGTTGAGCATCATTCGGGGCGCCGTGCGCGAAGTGCTGTCGCTTGCCGCCTGGGTGTTGGCGTTTTGGGCCGCTCAGACCTATGCACCGGATGTGTCCGGGTTGCTGCCCGGTAACATTACGAACGAGTCCTTGCGGCTGATGACCGGTTTTGCGCTGGTGTTTTTGACGGTTCTCGTGGTTATGAGTTTCGTCGCGATTCTATGCTCCAAGCTGGTGAAAACCTCGGGCTTGAGCGTGGCGGATCGTAGCCTTGGCGCGGTATTCGGCTTGGCGCGCGGTTTGTTGATCGTGTTGATATTAGTGCTTTTGGGCGGCCTCACCTCCTTACCCAAGCAGCCGTCGTGGAGAAATGCCCTATTTAGCCCAAGGCTGGAAGCAGTGGCGACCAGCGTAAAGATCTGGCTTCCCGATAGTTTGTCTAAGCGTATAAGTTACCAGTAAAGGACCTTCGGAATGTGCGGAATTTTAGGTGTCGTGGCAAAAACGCCGGTGAACCAGTTGCTCTATGACGGTCTACTGGTACTACAGCATCGAGGCCAGGATGCAGCCGGGATCGTCACGGCGCAAGGCAACACGTTCAACATGCACAAAGGCAGCGGCATGGTACGTGATGTGTTTCGAACCCGCAATATGCGGGCGCTGCAGGGGAATATGGGGATCGCACATGTGCGCTACCCGACTGCCGGATCAGCAGAATCGCCGGCCGAAGCCCAGCCGTTTTACGTGAACTCGCCGTTCGGCATCGTGCTCGGACACAACGGCAACCTCACCAACACCGAGCAATTGAAGCGCGAACTGTTCCGCCAGGACTTGCGGCACGTGAATACCAATTCGGATTCGGAAGTATTGTTGAACGTGTTGGCGCACGAATTGCAGGAATCTTGCGGCAACCATCTACTGGATGCAGCCACTATTTTTGATGCAGTCTCAGGGGTGTACCGT
This sequence comes from Burkholderiales bacterium, assembly GCA_035518095.1. NCBI lineage: Bacteria > Pseudomonadati > Pseudomonadota > Betaproteobacteria > Burkholderiales > Burkholderiales bacterium. Next base: position 29,541 of record DATIXX010000074.1, read on the forward strand.
CGCTGCCGCGGCGCGTACGCGGTGGTGGCGATGATAGCGGGTTACGGTTTAGTTGCATTTCGCGACCCGTTCGGCATTCGACCGCTGATAGTAGGGCAATGCCGCGGCGAGCGCGGGACGGAGTATCTGGTCGCCTCAGAAAGCGTGGCGCTGGATACCCTGGGTTTCGAGCTGACGCGTGATGTGGGACCGGGCGAAGCGATTTTTATAGACGACGCTGGCAATTTTTACAGCAAACAGTGTGTGGCGAACGCGGTGCGCAGCCCGTGTATATTCGAATACGTTTACCTGGCGCGTCCGGATTCCGTTATTGACGGCATTTCGGTATACGAAACGCGCTTACATTTGGGTGAGAGCCTGGCTGACAAAATCATGCAGCGCCACCGCAATTTGGACATAGACGTGGTAATTCCTATACCTGACTCAAGCCGTCCCTGCGCGATGCAGCTTTCCAACCGCATAGGCATTCCTTACCGCGAAGGCTTCATCAAAAACCGTTACATCGGGCGCACCTTTATTATGCCAGGGCAGGTGCAGCGGCAGAAATCCGTGCGCCAGAAGCTTAACGCGATGAGCGTGGAATTTAAAGGCAAGAATGTACTGCTGGTCGACGATTCCATTGTGCGCGGCACCACCAGCCGTGAAATTGTGCAAATGGCGAGAGAGGCGGGCGCACACAAAGTGTACTTTGCTTCGTCCGCGCCGCCGGTACGTTTTCCCAACGTATACGGCATCGACATGCCGACGCGCGACGAATTAATTGCCAACGGCCGCAGCGATGACGAAATTGCGAGAGAAATCGGTGCGGATAAGCTGATTTACCAGGATTTGGACGCGCTGCTCTATGCTGCACAGCAGGTGAATCCGAAAATTAACCGTTTCGAGGCGTCGTGTTTCAGCGGCGAATATATAACCGGCGATATTTCTCCCGAGTACCTGGCCTACATCGAAGCCCAGCGCAGAGACGGCGCGCGCCGGCAGAAAGAAGAGGCCACATCCAGCAACCAGCTGGATTTGAATCTGCTTACCGTTGATTGACAAACTAGGTTCGACAGAGTAATTTAATAACTGCGCCGATTTGATATCAGCTTGCGGGCGCGTTAAAAATTCCGCTAAAGCGAGGCCAAACCCGGTCCGCCCAAAGCGGAACGGGTTTTGTATTTTTAGCGACGGGAAAAATTATGTCTGACGACTATCAACTGGAAACATTAGCGATGCGCGCCGGTACGCATCGCAGCCAGTTCAACGAGCATTCGGAAGCGCTGTACCTCACTTCAAGCTTCGTGTTCGAGAATGCGGCACAAGCGGCGGCGCGCTTTGCGGGCAACGAGCCCGGAAATATATATTCGCGCTTCACGAATCCTACGGTCACCGCATTTCAGGAAAGGCTTGCCGCACTGGAAGGAGCGGAAGCCTGTGTGGCCACGGCTTCGGGCATGTCGGCCATACTCGCCTGTGTTATGGGCTTGCTCAAAAGCGGCGACCACATAGTCGCTTCACAAAGCATATTCGGCGCGACGGTGCAGCTCTTCAGCAATATCTTCCCGCGTTTCGGCGTGAAGACTACATTTGTTTCAGCGACCGATGTCAGTGCCTGGCAGGCGGCGCTAACAGCCAATACCAGGATGCTCTTTCTGGAAACACCGTCCAATCCGCTCACTGAAATATCCGATATAGCCGCCTTAAGCCGAATCGCAAAGAAGAGCGGCGCGTGGTTGGTGGTGGACAACTGTTTCTGTACGCCCGTGCTGCAACGGCCGCTGGAATTTGGCGCCGACATCATCATTCATTCCGCTACCAAGTATATCGACGGGCAGGGCAGGGTACTGGGAGGCGCTGTGCTTGGAAAACGCGATGTCATTATGGATGGCGTATTCGCGTTTCTGCGAACCGCCGGTCCGACCTTAAGCGCATTCAATGCCTGGGTGCTGTTGAAAGGATTGGAGACACTCAAAATCCGCATGGACGCACATTCAGCAAACGCGCTGGAACTTGCGCGCTGGCTGGAGAAACAGCCCTCGGTTGAAAAAGTATATTACCCGGGATTGCCTTCTCATCCACAACACCGCCTGGCATTACAACAGCAAAAAACCGGCGGCGGAATCGTTACTTTTACGGTGAAAGGCGGCAAACAGGCGGCCTGGCGCGTAGTAGATTCAACCCGAATGATTTCGATCACCGCCAACTTGGGTGACGTCAAAAGCACGATCACCCATCCCGCCTCTACCACCCACGGGCGCATATCCCAGGACGCGCGCGACGCCGCGGGGGTGGTGGATGGTTTGCTTAGGATTGCAGTGGGTTTGGAGGCGCTGCAGGACATCAAGGATGACATTGCACGCGGACTTTGACCCGCTCGAGCTCTGTGAGCGAGGAGGCGCCCTGCCCAAAGCCTTGCGCGATGGGTCAGCCTTGGTTCTGCTAATGCTCTGGTAGGGACTTTACAGCTTAATGGCGCCGCAACCAGACTCGTCGCAACGCAAATACTCGCCGTGCTTGTACCAGTCGCTTAATACCCAGCGCTCGCAGGTCTTGCCGTCAAGCTGATGCAAATGCTTGGCAGGGCGGTGGGTATGGCCGTGTATCAAGCGAGGATAGTGGTATTCCCGAAGCGTTTTTTCCACTGCCGCAGAGGCCACATCCATGATGGCTTCGGACTTCTGGCTTTTGTCCTTTTCGCTTTGCGCACGCACTTTTTCAATTGCCACTTTACGCTCGGCAAGCGGCTGCGCCAGAAAAGTTTTTTGCCACGCCGGGTCTCGCACTTGGGCGCGGAATGCCTGATAAGCGGTATCGTCGGTGCAAAGCGTATCTCCATGCATCAACAAGGTTGGCGTGCCGTATAGGTCTATCAAACTTGGATCGGGCAAAAGTTGCGCATTGCAGGCTCGGGCGAAGGCTTCGCCTATTAGAAAATCGCGATTGCCATGCATTACGTAAAGAGCCACTTGCTGCTCAGTTAGATTGTGGAAAGCCGAAATTACTTGCGAGTTAAAAGTGTCCTGGAGGTCATCATCGCCTGCCCAATACTCGAACAAGTCTCCCAGGACATATAATGCCTGAGCTTTGACCGCGATGCGCTCCATAAACGTAAAGAAAACGCGGTTGATGTGCGGACGGCTCACGCACAGATGAAGATCGGAGATGAATAGAGTGGGTTTCATTGGAATTCGGTATTGCTTGCGTCTATGAAAGAGTTACGGGTCTGAGTGGGTCAATACGAATCCTGTTCTCGCGATCAAATTACTTCAGCAGTTCGGATAATAATATCTTGCAGCGGCACATCTTGATGGCCGGACCGGCTGCCAGTTTTGACTTTCCCGATTTTGTCCACCACTTCGGCTCCTTTCACTACCCGCCCGAAAACGCAATAGCCGTAACCTTGCGAAGTCGGCGCGGCAAAGTTCAGAAATGCGTTATCAGCGACGTTGATGAAAAACTGGCTGGTGGCAGAATGAGGCTCAGAGGTGCGAGCCATAGCAATCGTGTACGCGTCATTTTTGAGCCCGTTATCCGCTTCGTTTTTAATTTTTGCAGACGTTGCCTTCTGTCGCATGCCGGGCTCAAATCCGCCGCCTTGTATCATGAAACCGTCGATCACGCGGTGAAATAGCGTATTGTTGTAAAAACCGCTTTCTACGCAATTAACAAAATTGGCTACGGATAGCGGCGCCTTGTCGGCGTTTAGCTCCAGCGTGATAGTCCCAAGGTTGGTGTTTAAGTTAACTGTTTTGTAAACTTCGGGCATCGGGGTCTTAGGCTGCCTATGAATTAACTGCTCGAGTTGCGAGTCTTACCCCGCGAAGGCCGGGGCTAACCCAAATACGGCTCGGCAAGCGAGCTTAACTAATATATCCAGCTTAGCACACGGGCGCGAGCCGCGCTGTTTCACTGCCTCGTCTGTTCCGTTTGGATTAGCCACCTGTCACCCGATTTCACAAGATGCAGGATTTTTGTATTAGAGGTATTCAAGTTTTTGGACCGGTAATTTTCTGTGAAACTGGCGCTCGCATGCGTTGCGTCACTGATCGTGATTTTGGGATCGACGATCGCAACTTGTATGGGCTGGGACTTGGAGATGGATTGTTTGCGAGAATTTTCCCAGTCCTGACGGTCTTCCCCATCGGGGGTCTTAAAGTCCTGCGCGTAGTACGCGAGATAGGCAGCCACGTCACCCTTCGACCAAGCCTCGGCCCAGCCATTGACGGTGTTCAGGATTTCCTGGGTGTCGCTGCTTGCGCCCCCCGCGGCGAAATTTGCGGTTGCTTTTGTTGCCTGCGTGTCGGCAGATAACAGGTCTTTGATCCGCTCTCGCTTGGTTTGCGCAGTGGTGTTGGTTTTGTCAAACTCCAGCGCTTTGTCGTACGCTTGTGCCGCCAATTTCGCATAGACGTCGCCGAGATTTTCATACGCGACGGCGTAATTGGGACGGTCGCGTATTGCAGTTTCCAACGCGATTCTGGCCTTATCGTACTGGCCTTGTGCCGCATACAGCACTGCCAGATTATTGTATGGTTCGGGCAATTCCGGATGCTCTTGGGTAAGCGCAGTGAATACCTTGATCGCTTCGGCAGACTTATGTTGCTCGGTATAAATCAGGCCCAGCAGAAAACGCGCCTTTACGTCGTTGGAATGATTCGCGAGGTAGCTATTAACCTTGTCCAGCGCTTCAGCGTTGTTGCCCTGCTTAAACAGCGTCTCGGCATCGTGCAGCTCGTCCGCTGCCGCCACTGGAGCGATCATTCCCAGCGCCAGCACTAGAGGCAAAGCCGCGACGTCGCGCCATTTCATTATGGTATACTTTTTTGCCTCTATTAAAATAAATTGATTCTACCAAGAAGCCTGCTTGATTCACAATCACCGTCGATCCCGGGCGGGAAAACTTAGTTTTGCACCCACGAGCGGCGCAAGATCCCGCGCGTACATTTCCCGAAACGCATGCTGAAAATCTACAACACCCTAACTCGCGATAAGCAGCCGTTTGTGCCAATTACGCGCGGCGCCGTGGCTATGTACGTCTGCGGCATGACTGTCTACGATTACTGCCACCTTGGGCACGCGCGCGTGATGATAGTATTCGATATGGTGCAGCGGTGGTTGAAAGTAACGGGCTATGCGGTGAAATACGTGCGCAACATCACCGATATCGACGACAAAATCATTAAACGCGCCGCCGAAAATAACGAACCGGTCACTACGCTTACCGAGCGCTTCACGCAAGCCATGCACGAAGATGTCGCGGCTTTAGGAGTGGAGAAACCGGCGTTCGAACCGCGTGCTACCGCGTTTGTTCCGGACATGGTGAGGATGATTGCAAAACTAGTGGACAAGGGTCTTGCGTATCCGGCCGCCAATGGCGATGTGTATTACGACGTGCGCAAATTTCCCGGTTACGGCAAGCTCTCCGGAAAATCGCCGGATGACTTGCGTGCGGGAGAGCGCGTGGAAATCGGAACGGATAAACACGACCCTCTGGATTTTGTGTTGTGGAAAACCGCCAAGCCCGGAGAGCCCGAATGGGAATCTCCATGGGGCAAAGGACGCCCGGGCTGGCATATTGAATGTTCGGTGATGAGCGAGCATCATCTTGGTACCCACTTTGATATTCACGGTGGTGGTCAGGATTTGCAGTTCCCTCACCACGAAAATGAAATCGCCCAATCCGAAGGCGCCAGCGGGCACACGTTTGTGAATTACTGGATGCATAACGGATTCGTGCGTGTCAACGAGGAAAAAATGTCCAAGTCGCTTGGCAATTTTTTCACCGTGCGCGAGATATTGAAAAAATACGATCCGGAGGTGGTGCGCTTTTTCATTCTGCGCGCGCATTACCGTAGTCCCCTGAGTTATTCGGACCAACACATCGACGACGCGCGGCATGCCCTGTCGCGGCTGTACACTGCTTTAAAAGAGGTTGACGCCGCAAACGTGAACATTGATTGGCAGGAAGCCTATGCGGCGCGTTTCAAGGAGGCGATGGACGATGACTTCAATACGCCTGAGGCAGTGGCAGTGCTCTTTGATCTCGCCAACGAAGTAAACAAAACCCGCTCCCCGCAAAAAGCGGGATTACTTAAAGCACTTGCCGGCGCTTTAGGCTTGCTGCAGCGTCCTGCATCAGATTATCTCCAAGGCAAATCACTCACTTACCACCCTGAACGCGGCCAAGTTGGCTACACAGGTCACCCCCCGACGGTTCACTTGGAAAACTCTTCCCAAACGATCGACGCCGAAGAGATCGCTCGACTGATAGCCAAGCGTGCTGCTGCCCGTGCAACGAAAAACTTTGCAGAATCCGATCGCATTCGCGATGAACTGCTGAAAGCGGGAATTGTGCTTGAAGATACCGCGCACGGAACGGAATGGCGGCGGGCTTAAGCGCCGCGCCGCAGATTGCGAATTTCCGTTGACCCGACCGCCGACTAAAGGAAAAAATGTCCCGGCCGATATGGGGCGCATTTTTGGTGTAGATTATGCCCATTATGCGCTGTCATAGAGGTATGGGCTTGCATTTCAGACACCGAACTTTATGCAGATTATCGCTTCCAATTTTCTGCAGGGTAAACAACGCCGAGATTATGCGGCAATCTAATGGTTCACCGTTTGGGGTAAGGAATCGTTTCCGGGTTGCCGCCGCCGTTGCCGCGTGTGCGATTGGGGCAATGACAGCTGTCACCCTGGCCGCCTGCTCAGGTCAGGATTCCGAGGCCAAGCAAGGCAAAGCGGAGGTGCCGGGGGTGCCGGTCATCGTAGCGACTGTGGAAAAGAAAAACATGCCGGTGCGCATCCAGGCCTTCGGCAATGTCGAACCCTATGCCACGGTTGCGGTGAAAGCACGGGTGGACGGCCAAATAATCAAAGTGTATTTCAAAGAAGGGCAGGATGTGCGCAAGGACGAGCCGTTGTTTGAACTCGATCCACGTACCTTCGAAGCGCAGTTGCACCAGGCGCAAGCGAATTTACTGCGCGACCAGGCTCAGCTTGAAAACGCCAGTGCGCAGGAGCAGCGCTATAAGGATCTACTGCACAAAAATTTCGTTTCGAAGGAATTCTACGCGCAAATCCGCACCACCCTGGAAGCTGCACAGGCGACGGTCCGGGCCGACCAGGCGGCTGTGGAAAATGCCAGGGTTCAACTGGGGTATACCAGCATCCGTTCGCCCATCAACGGCCGCACGGGCAGAATTTTGATTCAGGAAGGCAATCTGGTAAAGGCCAACGATACCAATCCGCTGGTTGTGATCAATCAGATCATGCCGATTTACGTAAATTTTTCGGTGCCGGAACAGTATCTCGGCGAGATCCGCCACTATCTGGCGCAGGGTACGGTTTCCGTTGATGCGACGCTGCCGAATACGAGCATGCCGGCGGTAATCGGCAAACTCGCATTTGTTGACAACACAGTGGATCCGGCGACCGGCACCATCCGGCTCAAGGCAGTGTTCGATAACAAGGAAAAAATTCTTTGGCCCGGCCAGTTCACCAACGTCGCGTTGACCTTGTATACGCAACCGGACGCCATCGTCGTGCCAAGCCAAGCGGTGCAAACCGGACCAAAAGGCCAGTATGTGTTCATAGTCAAGGCCGATCTCACCACTGACACGCGCGCCGTTGTGGTGGCCCGGACGGAAGGAGCGGAAACTGTCGTGGCAAAGGGACTCAAGCCGGGCGAGCTCGTGGTAACCAACGGGCAGTTGCGTTTGACGCCGGGCGTAAAAGTGCAACTACAGAAAGCGCAAGCCGAGTCGTGAACATATCGGAATTATTCGTCCGGCGCCCGGTCATGACCATCCTGGTGATGCTGGGCATCCTGCTGTTTGGTTCTATCAGCTACCGCCTGTTGCCGGTAAGCGCTCTTCCCAACGTGGATTTCCCAACCATTCAGGTTAACGCGGATCTTCCGGGAGCGAGCCCGGAAACCATGGCTTCCTCCGTGGTGACGCCCCTGGAGAAGCAGTTCTCAGCGGTACCGGGTCTCGATTCTATGAGTTCGGTGAGCGCGCAGGGCACCGGCCAGATCACGTTGCAGTTTTCGCTGGATCGTAATATCGATGCGGCGGCACAAGATGTGCAGGCGGCGATATCGCTGGCGCAGAAACAACTACCGCCTTCAATGTCGACCCCACCTTCATACCGCAAGGTCAACCCGGCGGACGCGGCCATTTATTACCTGGCGCTGAGTTCAAATACATTGCCGCTTTCGACGGTCGATGAATACGCGGAAACACTGATGGCGCAACGCATATCCATGATAAGCGGCGTGGCGCAAGTGCAGGTTTACGGCGCGCAAAAATACGCGGTGCGCGTGCAGCTTGATCCGAGCGCCATGGCGGCGAAAGGCATCGGAATAGATGAAGTTCAACAGGCGCTGGAACAGCACAACGTCAATCTGCCGGTTGGAATACTGTATGGCCGTCACCGGGCCGTGACCATCCAGGCGAGCGGCCAGCTGAAGAACGCCGCTGCCTACCGGCCGATGATTGTTGCTTACCGCAACGGCGCGCCGGTGCGGTTGGATGAATTGGGCCGGGTTATCGACAGCGTGGAAAACGACAAAGTGGCCGCCTGGTATAACGGCGTGCGCGGCATTGTGCTGGCGATTCAACGACAGCCTGGGACGAACACCATCCAAGTGGTCGATAACATCAAAAAACTACTACCGGAATTCCGCGCCAATATGCCGCCCGGCATCAAACTGTCGGTGCTTTACGACCGATCCGAATCCATCCGCGCATCAGTCGACGACGTGCAATTTACACTTATGCTGGCGCTGGCACTGGTGGTAATGGTGATTTTCCTTTTTCTGCGCAACTTGTCCGCGACCGTAATACCCAGCATGGCCCTGCCTTTGTCGATTGTCGGAACATTCTCCGTCATGTATTTGCTCGGCTACAGCGTTGACAATCTGTCATTGATGGCGCTCACCCTGTGCGTGGGTTTCGTGGTGGATGATGCGATTGTGATGCTGGAGAACATTACCCGCCACATGGAAAATGGCGAAAGCGCCTTGCAAGCCACTTTGAACGGTTCGAAAGAAATTTCCTTTACCATTTTATCGATGACGCTGTCCCTGGCAGCGGTCTTTATTCCGGTGCTGTTCATGGGTGGAGTGCTGGGCAAGCTGCTGCACGAGTTCGCAGTAACCATTATCACCGCGGTGCTGATTTCGGGTTTCGTGTCTCTTACCCTCACGCCCATGTTGTGCAGCGGATTGTTGCGTCCCGCGCATCAGCAGCACGGCCGTTTGTACGCAGCAAGCGAAGCGTTTTTCGAAGGAATGAAACGTATCTACGACTTAAGCCTGAAATGGACGCTCAGACACCAACGCTTCACCATCGCGATCTTTACCGCGATTGTCGTCATTACGGGCTGGCTGTTCGTGGTAATGCCCAAGGGTTTTTTGCCGAACGAGGACACGGGACAGCTTTTCGTATTCACTGAGGCGGCGCAGGACATCTCTTTCGACGCCATGGCTAGGCAGCAGCAGGCGGTCGCCGAAATCATTCGCGCCGATCCTAATGTGGGATCCATCATGTCCTTTATCGGTGCGGGCGGCTCCAGCCAGTCGCTGAATCTGGGGCGCATATTCATACGTCTAAAACCGCGCAGCGAGAGATTGAGTGCCGATAAGGTCATTCAGGAATTGCGGCCGCAAGTAGAGGGAATTCCCGGAATCAAAGTCTATCTGCAGAACCTGCCGGTCATTCGCATTGGCGGCATGCTGACCAAGAGCCAATATCAATATACGCTTCAGGACGCAGATACGGACGTGCTGTACCGCTGGGCGCCGCTGATCGAGGACAAACTCAAACAGCTGCCCGGTATTCAGGATGTCACCAGCGATCTGCAGATCTCAAACCCGCAGGTTATAGTGGAAATTGATCGCGACAAGGCTTCAGCCCTCGGAGTGACTTCACAGCAGATCGAGAACGCGCTCTACGACGCCTATGGTTCGCGACAGGTGTCCACCATTTACACGCCAAGCAACGAATACTGGGTGATCATGGAACTCGAGCCGAAGTATCAGCGCGACAGTTCCGCGCTCTCCATGCTTTATATACGCTCGAGCAGCGGCGCGCTGGTGCCGCTCAGCGCGGTTGCGCGCTTGCGTCCCGGCGTAGGCACACTGACTATCAATCACCTGGGGCAGCTCCCCGCGGTGACCATTTCATTCGACCTGCGGCCAAACGTTTCCCTGAGCACCGCGCTGCGGCAAATCGAGAATGTCAAAAACGAAATCGGCGCTCCGGCAACGCTCACCGCGAGCTTCCAGGGTGCGGCCCAGGCGTTTCAGGCGTCGCTGCAGAACATGGGCTATTTGCTTGCTGCAGCGATTTTGGTGATTTACATCGTGCTCGGCATTCTGTACGAGAGTTTTGTTCATCCGCTTACCATCCTTTCCGGATTGCCGACCGCGGGGTTGGGGGCGCTGATCACGCTGCTGCTGTTCCATTACGATCTTGATATGTACGCCTTCGTCGGCATCATCATGCTGGTCGGCATCGTGAAGAAAAACGCCATCATAATGATTGACTTCGCCATCGGAGCGCAGCGCGCCGGCAGCAAGCCGTTGGATGCGATTTACGAAGCATGCGTTGTGCGCTTCCGCCCGATCATGATGACCACCATGGCGGCGCTGTTCGCGAGCTTGCCGATAGCGCTGGGGCTGGGTACAGGGTCCGAGGCGCGCCGCCCCTTGGGGCTCGCGGTCGTGGGCGGCCTGCTGGTGTCGCAGCTCCTCACTCTCTACATAACGCCGGTCATCTACCTCTATCTGGAATCGTTTCACAACTGGGTTGCGCAAAAGCGCGGCAAGCGTCGCGTCGAGCTGGGAACAGCGACTTGAGCAGAAGTTGTCAGACTATGCTGGCAGGCAAATCGCTTTGCTGTAATGGGCCCCATGCAGTCGCCGCAATGCACGTCAGGCGAGGTGCAAAACCTGCGCTTGTCCACAGTTCGCCCACGAGTGCGGTGCTGACTTAGAACGTCTTGTAAGGAAGGTATTTTCCGCTCATTACTACGTTTACGCGGTCGCCCTTGGGATCGGGTTCGCGCGAGATCTTAATGGTGAAATCGATTGCACTCATGATGCCGTCCCCGAATTCCTCGTGAATGAGTTCCTTTAGGGTGGTGCCGTACACGTTGACGATCTCATACAAGCGATAAATCAACGGGTCTGACGGTACGGCGCTGGGCAGCGAACCCTTGTAAGGCACCTGCTGTAACAGAAGCACGGCTTCGTCGCTGAGTCCCAGAACTTTTCCCGCCGTTTCTGCCTGTTTCTTGGTCATTGCCATCTGCCCGAGCAGGGCAGCCGTTGACCACTCCTTGCTTTGGCCGACGGCCTCGGCGATTTTGGCCCAGGTCAGGCCTTTACGGTTCTTGGCGCCAATGACCTGTTCTGTTACGTCGCTACGCTTCATAGATTTTCCTCCGTTGGTATCTTGATTTGACTGGGTCAATATAAAAGCCGGTGACGTTATGCCTACCGCTGATGCACTCCTTGTTCATTGCGCGAAAAATTCCTTGACCTTATCCATCCAGGATTTTGCGCGCGGATTGTGGCGCCCGCCGTCGCGTTGGTTGATGCTTTCCAGCTCTATAAGAAGCTCGCGCTGACGCGAAGTGAGATTGACGGGTGTTTCCACTACCACGTGACACAATAAATCGCCGTACGATGTATTGCGAACACCCTTGATGCCTTTGCCGCGAAGACGGAAGACCTTGCCGTTTTGCGTTTCCGCCGGAATCCTGAGCTTGGCGGACCCGTCCAGCGTCGGAATTTCAATTTCTCCTCCGAGCGCCGCCACGGTGAAGTTGATCGGCATTTCGCAATGCAGGTCGTTATGGTCACGCGTAAAAACCGCATGCTCCTTTAGATGAATTACCACGTACAGATCGCCGGCCGGACCACCGCTAACGCCGGCCTCGCCTTCGCCGCTCAAACGGATTCGGTCGCTGTCGTCTATCCCGACCGGAATCTTTACCGACAAGGTCTTATGCTGCTTTACGCGGCCCGCGCCGTAACATGTCGGACATGGCTCCGGAACGACCTTGCCGCTGCCATGGCATCTCGGGCAAGTCTGCTGAATAGAGAAAAACCCCTGCTGCATGCGCACCTGACCGTGGCCGCCACAGGTGGAGCACGTTTGCGGCTTGGTGCCGGGCTTGGCGCCGGAACCATGGCAAGTTTCGCATAACGCCATCGTTGGAATGCGAATTCGGGTTTCGGTGCCGCGCGCTGCTTCTTCCAGAGTAATTTCAAGGTTGTAACGCAGATCGGCGCCGCGGTAGGCTCCGGAGCGGGCACGCGCGCCGCCAAAGATATCGCTGAAAATATCGCCAAAAGCATCGGCGAAGCCTCCGAAACCCGCGCCCATTCCGCCCATGCCTGCTTGCGCTTCTAACCCGGCGTGCCCGAACTGATCATATGCCGAGCGCTTTTCGGGGTCGCCGAGGATTTCGTAAGCCTGTTTGGCTTCCTTGAACTGCTCTTCGGACTTCGGGTTGTCCGGATTGCGGTCCGGATGATGCTTCATCGCCAACTTGCGATAAGCTTTCCTGATTTCCGCTTCCGAGGCATCGCGGTTGACACCAAGCACTTCATAGTAATCGCGTTTGGTCATGTTTGATCTTCACCGCAGCAACGCGGACGTACAAAATAAAGACAATCTATTTGCAGCCCGAATTTAGCGCTTCTCTGTATTTTCGTCGCCCCATAAAACTCACGCACAAGGCACCGTGAAGTCCCAATCTCCCGGCGTCCCTGGGCCTCTGCGGTCACAACCCGCTATTTCTTGCTGTCTTTTACTTCTTCGAACTCAGCGTCCACAACGTTACTGTCGTCCGATTTTTTACCGCTGTCTGCGGAAGCAGTAGCTGTTTGGCCCTGTTGAGCCTGTTGCGCTTGTTGCGCTTGGCTCTGGGCGTAGATGTGCTCCGCCAGCTTGTGCGAAGCTTCGGCCAATGCCTGGCTCTTGGTCTCGATTTTCGCCTTGTCGTCGCTTTTCAGAGCGGCTTCGGCGTCCTTCAAAGCGGCTTCGATCTTGGCCTTTTCGTCGGACGAGAGTTTTTCACCATAGTCCTTCAGCGATTTTTTAACTGAATGGATAAGGGAATCGCACTGGTTACGCGCGTTCACAAGTTCCACTGCCTTGCGGTCTTCTTCAGCGTGCGCTTCGGCATCCTTGACCATGCGCTTGATTTCCTCTTCCTTGAGGCCGGAACTTGCCTTGATGGTGATCCTGTTCTCCTTGCCGGTCGCCTTATCCTTGGCTGAAACGTGCAAGATGCCGTTAGCGTCGATGTCGAAGGTGACTTCAATCTGAGGAAGCCCGCGCGGCGCCGGCGGGATATCGGCCAGATTAAACTGGCCGAGACTCTTGTTGCCGGTGGCCATCTCGCGCTCGCCTTGCAGTACGTGGATGGTCACTGCGGTCTGGTTGTCGTCCGCGGTGGAGAAGACCTGCTGCGCCTTGGTCGGGATGGTGGTATTTTTTTGGATGAGTTTGGTCATCACGCCGCCCAGCGTTTCGATGCCCAGAGAAAGCGGCGTGACATCCAGCAGCAGCACGTCTTTGACCTCGCCTTGCAAAACGCCAGCCTGAATCGCTGCGCCAACCGCAACCGCTTCATCCGGATTCACGTCCTTGCGCGGTTCCTTGCCGAATATTTCTTTCACCTTTTCCTGCACCTTGGGCGTGCGTGTCTGGCCGCCGACCAGTATCACGTCTTCGATTTCGGATAATTTCACCCCCGCGTCCTTGATGGCGATCTTGCACGGCTCCACGGTTTTTTCAATCAGTTCTTCAACCAGGCTCTCGAATTTGGCGCGGGTTATTTTAATATTGAGGTGTTTGGGTCCGCGCGCATCCGCCGTGATGTAAGGCAAATTAACTTCAGTCTGCTGCGTGCTGGAAAGCTCGATCTTGGCTTTTTCGGCCGCTTCCTTGAGGCGCTGCAGGGCCAGCACATCGTTGCGCAGATCTATGCCTTGGTCTTTCTTGAATTCGTCGGCCAGGTAATCGATTACCCGCTGGTCAAAATCCTCGCCTCCGAGGAACGTATCGCCGTTGGTGGACAGAACCTCAAACTGATGCTCGCCCTCGACTTCGGCGATTTCGATGATAGAAATGTCGAACGTACCACCCCCCAGGTCGTAGACCGCAATCTTGCGGTCGCCTTCTTTTTTGTCCAGGCCGAAAGCAAGCGCCGCAGCAGTCGGCTCGTTGATGATGCGCTTGACCTCAAGGCCGGCGATGCGTCCGGCATCCTTGGTCGCCTGGCGCTGCGAATCGTTGAAATAGGCCGGGACGGTGATGACTGCTTCATCGACGTTTTCGCCGAGGTAGTCTTCCGCGGTCTTTTTCATTTTTATCAGTACCTGGGCCGATATTTCGGGCGGTGCGATTTTCTTGCCGCGCACTTCAATCCAAGCGTCGCCGTTGCTGTTCTCGACGATCTTGTAAGGCATCAGATTAATGTCCTTCTGCACCTCTTTTTCGCCGAAGCGGCGGCCGATCAGCCGCTTGACCGCGTACAGCGTGTTTTTCGGGTTGGTCACCGCCTGGCGCTTGGCCGGCGCGCCGACCAAGATTTCACCGTCATCCATGTACGCGACAATCGAAGGCGTGGTGCGCGAGCCTTCTGAATTTTCGATGACCTTAGGCTTGCCGCCTTCCATGACGGCGACGCAAGAGTTGGTCGTTCCCAAGTCGATTCCGATGATCTTTGCCATGTCGATTCCTTAAGATGAGTAATTACCTATTAGTTTTTAATATCTGGGCGCAACGGCCCAAGTTCAAGCTTTCTTGGGCTTGCCGACCACGACCAACGCCGGCCTGATGACCCTATCGTTAAGTGTGTAGCCTTTTTGCATGACGCTAATGACGGTATTCGGTTCGCCCGCCGACTCCACTGCAGTTATGGCCTGGTGGCGGTGCGGGTCAAACTTTTCACCCAGTGCCGTGATTTCCCGAATATTGAATTTTTCGAATATCGAAATAAGCAGTTTCAATGTCAGTTCCACGCCGCTTTTGAGACTTTCCAAGGTTGCATTTTCACTGGCCAGCGCCGCTTCCAAGCTGTCCTTAACCGCCAGTATCTGGCCGGAGAAGTTCTCTATCGCGTATTTGTGCGCATTGGCGATGTCCACCTGGGCGCGTTTACGGATGTTGTCGGCTTCTGCGCGCGCCCGCAGCCACGCATCGTGGTGCTCCTGTGCGGCGAGCTCGGCTTTCTTGAGCATTTCTTCCAAGCTGGGCGTGGTTTCGGGCGTTGTCTCGGGGGCCGCCTGTTCAGCCTGTTGCTCGACTGTTTCAGGTTTTTCCTGAATGAGCTCATGTGACTGATTGTGTTGTGAATCTTGCATACACTCCTCCGCTTTATTTGTAACATGGGGCCGCTTGCGACCATTTCAAGCGGTTACAGAAAGATGTTCAGGCTTTGGCGCCTAACGCAACTGCCCGTTCGCGGCTCAAACGGCCGGCGACTTGAGCTGCCTGCGCATCGTATCTGACCGAGACCCAACCCTGCAGATTTTCCAGCGCGATTTGGCAAAGTGCGTGTATCCAGTCGGCGCGCTCATTGAGGCAGGGAATGTAATGAAACTCCGTACCGCCGCTGTTCAAGAATGCAGCCTTGCCTTCGATGGCGATTTCTTCCAGTGTTTCCAAGCAATCGCTGACAAAGCCCGGGCACACCACATCGACACGCTCGGTATGCTGTTTGCCTAGCTTATGCAGGACTTCCATGGTGTAAGGCTTCAGCCACTCCGCGCGTCCAAAGCGCGATTGAAAACAAACTTGGTAACGTGGCTCCTCCCAACCCAGCGCCTCGGCGAGCAGCCGTGCCGTTTTCTGACATTCGCAATGGTACGGATCGCCTTTATCCAGCGTGTAGCGCGGCACTCCGTGAAAACTGATAACAAGCTTGTCGGGACGACCATTTTTCATCCAGTAGTCATTAACGTTTTGGGCCAGTGCCGCGATGTACGCCGGATGGTCGTGATAATGCTTGACGGTGCGCAACGCCGGCGCGTTGCGCGTGCGAAGCAATTCCTGGAATACCGCATCGAAGCTGCTCGCAGTGGTGCTGGCAGCGTACTGCGGGTAGAGCGGCAGCAGCAGAATGCGCTCGCAGTGCTTAAGAGCGGCAAGCGATGAAGCAATCGACGGACTCCCGTAGCGCATCGCGTATTCGATACTCAACGGCGATTTGATCCTCTCCCCCAAATAGCCGCGCAGCAATTTTGTTTGGCGTTCGGTGTGCACCCTAAGCGGCGAGCCTTCGCTCATCCAGATTTTGGCGTATCGTTGCGCAGACTTTCTCGGGCGCATATTGAGGATAATGCCGTGCAGAACTGGTCCCCAGATAACGCGGGGAATCTCGATAACCCGCGCGTCGGACAGGAATTGCTTGAGATAGGAGCGTAACGACCGGGCCGTCGGCGCATCCGGGGTGCCGAGATTGACAAGCAGGATCCCAGTTTGCGCCTGCGTGCCGTGCTGATAAGGGGGTTCCGCGCGGTAGGATGACATTAAATTTTAATGTTGCGAAAGTGCGCTGGTGAGAAGTTTCGCGGTGATGTCTACAATCGGAATGACACGCTCATAGGCCATGCGCGTGGGTCCGATCACGCCCACAGTACCTACAATTTGTCCATCCACCTCGTACGGTGCGGTGACCACGCTGCATTCATCGAGCGGCAGCAAGCCAGACTCGTTACCGATGAAAATCTGCACCCCGTGGGCGCGGCTGCTTACATCGAGCAGCTGCAGCAGCGCCGTTTTCTGCTCGAACAGATCAAAAAGCTTCCGCAGGTGTGCCATATTTGAGGATAAGTCCTGCACGCGCAGCAGGTTGTGTTCACCTGAAATAACATAATCCCCGGAGGACTCGGAGACTGCCTGGCTGCCTACATCCAGCGCTGCGGTCATCAAGGCGCTCATATCGCTGTGCAGCTGCTGGAGTTCTCGTTGGATGTGCTTGCGAATCTCTTCAAAGGTATTGCCGGCAAAATTCTGGTTAAGGAAATTTGCGGCCTGGATTAGCTCGGCGGGTGAATATTTCTTCTCTGTGAGGATGATGCGATTTTGAACATCGCCTTCTGGAGTGACGATGATTAAAAGGATGCGCTTGTCGGATAGGCTTAGAAATTCAATATGCCGAAACGTGGCGCAACGGCGTTTCGGATTTACCACAACGCCGGCAAAATGCGTGAGATCCGAGAGCAAATGCGAGGCGGAATGCACTAGTTTTTGCGTATTGTCGGTTTGTAGCTGGCCTTCGAGCTGGCTGACTTGCGTAACGTCGAGAGGTTTGATGGTGAGTAGCGTATCTACGAAGAACCGGTAGCCGAGCGCGGTGGGTACACGTCCCGCCGAGGTATGCGGACTGGCGATAAAACCCATGTCCTCAAGGTCGGCCATGATATTGCGAATGCTGGCCGAGCTTAAATCCAGGCCTGAATATTTCGAGAGCGCGCGCGAGCCGATAGGCTGGCCCTCGGTGATATAGCGTTCCACCAGAGTTTTAAGCAGGATACGGGCGCGTTCACTCAGCATGACTGGAGCCTCAGATAAAGTTCATGTAACCGCGTTGCCGGCAGAATGGAACCGATGGCTGGGCGCAAGGCTTAAGCGAATAGTTAAGTAGAAGCCATTCGCGAGCCAAGCAACGCCGCCAGCGGCAAATTTCGCCGCAACCCGATAGAACGGGGCTTTCCGTGCGTCAAACTTTGTCGCTCGTCGCTGGTGTGCAAACCCAGCACACCTCGCTCCTCGCTTCGCGTATGGCCCCCGGAAAGCCATCCGTCGCGCCTGCGCGCTTTGTATCAGAGGTTCCTTAATTCTACACAAAGATGCGCGCTAAAAGTGGCGGAAAACGCGTTAATGAAAAAAGCGCTTCTCCCCGGGCGCTTTGCCGTTCACACCTTACCCATCTTTTTATGGTTTAATTTGGGCATGAACGATACCTTCAAAACCATTGCCCTCATCGGCAAATACAAAAGCCCGGAAATCGCCGGGTATCTGCAAACTTTGGCGCGCTACCTGACGGACAGAGGCGCCACGGTGCTGGTCGACCGGCTGACCGCGGCGCACCTCGAAAACAACACTTATCCAGTAATGGCGCTCGAGGACATTGGCAAGCGCGCCAAACTTGCAATTGTAATCGGCGGCGACGGCACCATGCTGAATATCGCCCGTACTTTTGCGCCCCACGACGTCGCCCTGGTGGGGGTGAACCAGGGGCGGCTGGGATTTCTCACGGATATTTCACTGGATACGATGCTCGAGACCATCGGAGCAATCCTTGACGGTAACTATGTCGCCGAACAGCGCATGCTGCTATCCGCCGAAATATTCAGCAGCAACCAGAGCGTGCTGAAAGTGCTGGTCTTCAACGACGTGGCGGTGAGCAAGGGCGCGAAGGGCAGCCTGATAGAATTCGACGTCCATATCAACCAGCAGTACGTGTATACCCTGCGTTCAGACGGCCTGATTGTTTCCACTCCCACCGGGTCCACGGCATACGCGCTGTCGGCTGGCGGGCCGATCGTGCATCCGTCGCTGAGCCTGATCGCTCTGGTGCCGGTCGCTCCTCACACCTTGAGCAACCGGCCCATCATCGTGAGCGGTGAATCTACTGTCGAAATTCTCATGCACGATTCGGGCGACGCGCGTGCGCACTTCGACAGTCATTCGCATTTCGATTTGCGCGACGGCGACAAAATTCAGGTGCGGCGGGCCCCTGCGACGATCCGCCTACTGCACCCGGTGGGACACAATTATTACCACATGCTGCGTGAAAAGCTGCACTGGAATAAAACTTCATAGCTATGTTGCAAGCCCTCACCATCCGCGATTTTGTTATTGTCGATACAATGGAGCTCGAATTCAAAGCGGGCTTTACCGTGTTAACGGGAGAAACCGGGGCGGGGAAATCCATATTGATCGATGCGCTGGCTCTTACACTGGGCGAACGGGCCGACGGTCTGGTGGTGCGTACCGGCGCCGAGCGCGCCGAGATTGCTGCCGAGTTCGATATCGGTAACTTGGACAAGCTTTCCGCCTGGATGCGCGAAAATGACCTGGAAGGCGATTCCGGCGTTTGTTTGATGCGTCGGGTGATCGAAGCAAACGGCCGCTCGCGCGGATTCATCAACGGTCATTCGGCGACGGTGCAGCAGCTGCGCGAGGTTGGCGAGAAACTGGTCGAAATCCACGGCCAGCACGCACACCAGACATTGCTGAAGGCCGAATCGCAGCGTGAACTGGTAGACGCTTACGGCGGATTAAAGGAGCTGGCTTCGCAGGTCGCTGAGCATTTCCATCGATGGCAAAGCTTGCGCAAGCGGCGCCAGGAATGGGAGAGCAACGCCGCCGCCTTCGCGGCTGAACGCGAGCAACTGGAGTGGCAATCGCGCGAACTCAGAACACTGAGTTTTTCACCCGACGAATGGCAAGGGCTGCAAGCGGATCATTCGCGTCTGGCACACGCGGCGGCTTTGCTGGAGGCTGCGGGGACGGCCCTTGGTGTTCTTTCGGAAAACGAGTCAGCGCTCATTCCACAGCTCAATTCGCTGATTTCCCGTTTCGGGAACTTGATTGAGCACGACTCCGGCTTAAAGGAAGTTTTGGATATTCTGGAACCGGCGCAAATCCAGCTGCAGGAAGCGGTGTACAGCATTCGGCATTACCAGGAGAAACTCGATCTCGACCCCGAGCGTTTGCAGCAAGCGGAGCGGCGCATGGAAGCGATTCATTCCGCCGCCCGCAAGTACCGTGTAAAACCGGAGGAAATTCCGGATTTGTTGGGAAAATTCGAACAGCGCTTGGAGGAAATGGGCGGGGTCGGCGGAACTGAAGAACTGAAAGAGCTGGAACAATCCGCGAACAGCGCATACCTAGCCCACGCTAAAAGATTAAGCGCAGCACGCAAGAAAGCGGCAAAATCTCTGTCGCTGGAAGTCACCGAGATGATGCAGAGCCTTGCGATGAGCGGGGGCGAATTTTCGGTATTAGTGAATGCGCTCGAAGAAGGTTCGGCTTGCGGCCAGGAGCATGTGGAATTTCTGGTCAGCGTTCATAAGGACGCGCCTTTGCGGCCGCTCGCGAAGGTTGCGTCGGGTGGGGAATTATCTCGCATCAGCCTGGGAATTCAAGTCGCCACCAGCAGAATCGGGGCGGTGCCGACTCTGATTTTCGATGAAGTTGACGCCGGCATCGGGGGGCGTGTCGCGGAGATCGTCGGCAGGCTGCTAAAAAGACTTGGTAAAGAGCGCCAGGTGCTCTGTATCACGCATTTGCCGCAAGTCGCGGCAGCGGGGGATCAGCAATGGCAGGTGAGCAAATCGTCGGTTAACGGCTCGATCCTCAGCCACATCGACGTGATGGATGAAAAGGCGCGCATCGAAGAGATCGCTCGCATGTTGGGCGGAGTCAAAATCACTGAAACTACGCGCAAGCACGCTGCCGAGATGCTCAATGCCATTGCCAGCGCTTCCAAACGGTAACTCATCATTCGCATGATGGATGCCAATTGCGGCAGGCTTGCATACCGTTATTTGAGTCATGGATAGGGTAATCGTCATTACTGGCGCGGGTCGGGGCATAGGCGCTGCCACGGCACGCCAGGCCGCGCAGCGCGGCTACGCCGTGTGCGTCAATTATATTCATAACAGGGTCGCCGCTGACGCTGTTGCCGGTGCAATCAACCGCGCTGGAGGAAAAGCAATAACCGTGGCTGCCGACGTGGCTTCCGAATCCGAAGTAATTCGATTGTTCGAAACCGTCGACAAAGAATTGGGTCGCATCACCGCCCTTGTCAATAACGCCGGGATTTTGGAGCGGCAAATGAAGCTCGAGGATATGGACGCGGCTCGTCTAAAGCGCGTGTTTGCAACGAACGTTACCGGGTGTTTTCTGTGCGCGCGCGAGGCCGTCAGGCGCATGTCCACCAAGCACGGCGGCGCGGGAGGAGTTATTGTCAACGTGTCATCGTTTGCATCGCGCCTTGGCTCGCCGGGAGAATACGTGGACTACGCCGCCTCCAAAGGTGCGATTGATTCAATGACCATAGGACTGGCCAAGGAAGTCGCCGACGAAGGCATTCGCGTCAATGCGGTGCGGCCCGGTTTTATCTACACCGAGATTCACGCAAGCGGAGGGGAACCGAACCGGGTGGATCGCGTCAAGGAATTGGTGCCGATGAAGCGCGGTGGCACCGCTGACGAGGTGGCAAACGCGATTATTTGGCTGCTTTCTGAAGAGTCTTCATATACGACCGGTGCATTCCTTGATGTTACCGGAGGCAGATAGCGCCCGATGCGGCTGGCGGTCAAATTATTTTGACAAGCAGATCATAAGTAGGCACAATGCCGCACGTTTAGTTTCAAGTTTTGAGAGTCTGAATTGGTTGTTAATTTTCGTTCTTTCCAAGCCTTGAGATTTAGACATTAACCAGGCTTGTCCTGTTTTTTCAATTTAACTAAGGAACGTAAAATGGCAACCGGAACTGTAAAGTGGTTTAATGACGCGAAGGGTTTTGGATTTATAACCCCGGATGTGAGCGGGGAAGATTTATTCGCTCACTTCTCGGCAATCAACATGCAGGGCTTCAAAACCCTTAAAGAAGGGCAGAAAGTGAGCTTCGAAATCGTCGAGGGAAACAAAGGCAAGAAGCAGGCGGCCAATATTCAATCCGCTTAAATCTCTCAAGCATTTCAGCAGTAAGAAGGCCGGGTTAATTCCGGCTTTCTTTTTTTGGTGGAGCGGAGGGTCTTTGCTACCCCCGTAAGGCGCCAGGTCACGAATCTAAAATGGGCAAAGTAAAGCGAGCACAGTTTAAGCGCGCAGCGCGAGCCCGAGTTTGGGGGCCTTTTTTTGGCTATTCTTTGTGGGCGATCTAAGAAGGAGTAACCAGCCGTAGGTCTGCCACCCGCGTCAGGAAGTCCTGTACGGGCAATCGGGTTTGGTGCAGTCGGCGTAAAGATGAAGCGAATGCTCATGGATGGTAAATCCCCGTTCCTCGGCAATTTTGATTTGGCGGCGCTCGATTTCGTCATCGAAAAATTCTTCCACGCGCCCGCATTGTATGCACACCAAGTGATCGTGATGCCCGCCCTGGTTCAATTCAAAGACCGCCTTGCCGCTTTCAAAGTGGTGGCGTATCAATAGTCCCGCCTGCTCGAACTGCGTAAGCACGCGATATACCGTAGCAAGCCCTATATCCAGCCCCTCTTTGATCAGCACTTTATAAACGTCTTCCGCCGTCAAATGGCGTACCGAGCTGTTTTCGAATAAATTGAGGATTTTAAGGCGGGGCAGCGTGGCCTTAAGGCCTATAGTTTTAAGATCGCTTGGTGAGCTCATGATTTCGCTGCATAATAGGAATCCAGATGGGCTATTATAGGCTTATACAGCTCCCTGGTTAAACGGTAATTTTCTGATGCGCTTCGCTATTATCCTGCTCGTTTTGTTCCTCGCCGCGTGCTCAGC
The DNA here is from genome assembly GCA_035518095.1 of Burkholderiales bacterium. Classification (NCBI taxonomy): domain Bacteria; kingdom Pseudomonadati; phylum Pseudomonadota; class Betaproteobacteria; order Burkholderiales; species Burkholderiales bacterium. The sequence goes on from DATIXX010000074.1 coordinate 52,040, forward strand.
GGAAACCCTGGTGACTCCTTACAAGATTGATGTGCAGCAGGGCAACGTTGTGACCGATGAAATGCTGAGCAAGATTAAACCCGGGATGACCAAGGCCCAAGTGCGCTATGCGCTTGGTACGCCGCTGATTGTGGATCCCTTTCACGCCGACCGCTGGGATTATGTATACCGCATGAGCAAGGACGGCAAACTCCTCGATCAAAGCAGGCTTACGGTGGTGTTTGAGGGCGATCAGTTAAAAACCATCGAGGGAGCGGCGATACCGCCCAGCGATAATGTACCGGGTTCGAAATTTTGGGCGCCGAAGGCTGTTCCTGCCTTGGCGTCGGTTCCCGAACAGTCAAACCCAGACAAACGGCCCACGCTGGATCTGAAACAAGTGGAATCTGATCTTGGCGCAACTCCGCAGACGGCGCCGGTAGCGACAGAAGCAGCCAAATCGCCAGCTGACCAAGGCCAGGCGGAACAAGCGAGCCAAACGCAGGTGATAGCCGACGGGCAATCGGCACAGCAGCCCGATCAGACCCAGGCCGACGAGACAAACGAGGCGCAAGCGCAAAAGCCCAAGAGGAGTTTTGGTGAACGCTTCATGCGGTTACTGGGCTTTGGCAAGAAGGAAGAAACACACGGGTCTCAAGCCCAAGAAAAATCTGAGGCAAAATCTGAACAGCAATCTGATCAGAGCCAAGCTGAGCAAACAAACCAAGCGCTAATGGAGCAACCCAAGAGGAGTTTTGGCGAACGCTTCCTGAGTTTGTTTGGCTTTGGCAAAAAAGAGGAGAAAACGCAACAGGCAAAATTGGAAGAGAAACCTGAAACGCAATCCGAGGCGCAGCCTGAATCGCAGCCGGACGCGGAACCTCCGACCAACACCGTGGTGAACGCAGATCGCGAGCCTCCGCCAAAGCGCAGTGTGGGTGAGCGCTTTATGCGCTTGATTGGCTTCCGGGGTCACGAAAACGACGAAGATCCGGCGCCACCCGTGCACACCGAGGTCGATAACAGCGTTCCCACCCTGAGCAGCTTAAGCTTCAAGAGGGTGTGGCGGCAGATCCTGGGTATCGAGAGCGAAAGCGACAGGGAGCAAGCTGCTGCTGCCGGGGACATTGAGCCTGGTGAAAAAGTAAAGACCGCCCCAAAGGGCACGACTTGGCAGCGCTTCAAGCGGCTGATCGGTATTGACAGTGAGGAGACGGAAACAACCTACACGGTGGATGAACCCCAAAATACGCAGACGGACAAGAAGGCAAAACCCGACGCGGCCGACTCGGGTGGGGCCAAGCCGTGAAACGCCAGGGGTGGCGTGCATAATGGTATAGGCAAAGCGTTTCCCCGCCTTTATACGCTACAACTATAAAAGGCCGACGCAAAAAGTCGCCTGAGACGCCGAATAACATAATAATCATCATGACCAAGCTAAATATTGCAGTTGCCGGCAGTTCCGGCAGAATGGGCCGTGCGTTAATAGAAGCGGTGCTACAGGCAAAAGATCTGCGCTTGCACGCGGCGTTCGACATTTCCGGCAGCCCGTATCTGAAAAAGGACGCAGGCGAGCTTTGCGGCATGCCGAGCAACGTACTTATCACCGACGATGTTTGCGGCGGGCTCGATGGAACCGATGTGTTGATAGATTTCACCCGTCCCGAAGGTACGCTAAAACATCTGGAACTTTGCCGGACCCGCGGAGTAAAGATGGTGGTTGGCACAACCGGACTGACTTCGCAGCAGGAGCAGAAACTCAGCAGTGCGGCAAAAGACATCGCATTTGTATATGCGCCGAACATGAGCGCCGGGGTAAATCTGGTTTTCAAGCTCCTGGAGACTACCGCAAAAACGCTGAACCAAGACTATGACATTGAAATTATCGAAGCGCATCACCGTCATAAGACCGATGCGCCTTCGGGCACCGCTTTGCGAATGGGAAAGGTGATTTCGGAAACCCTGGGGCGGGATCTCTCCAAAGCGGCAGTCTACGGCAGGCATGGAATGACCGGCGAGCGCTCTGCCTCCGCCATTGGTTTTTCTTCAGTACGCGGCGGTGATATCGTTGGCGACCACACCGTGTTGTTTGCCGGCAGTGGAGAACGCATCGAAATTACCCATAAAGCGACCAGCCGCGGCACGTTTGCCGCAGGCGCATTGCGCGCTGCGCGCTTCCTCAAGGACAAGAAAAACGGACAGTTCGATATGCAGGATGTACTTGGCCTGCGCTAGCAGCCCGCGTTGATAGGCGCTTGCTGATAGCGTATAATTTTGTAGCTTGAGAAGCGGGATGGGCGCAAAGCCCGTCCCGCTTTCCATATCCACCTGCCGTAGGAGTTTTTTGTGCCGCAATGGAAGCCTGCCGTCCTCGCGCTCGCCGATGGCACCATTTTTCGCGGCATATCGATAGGCTGCGAAGGCGCGGCTGCTGGTGAAGTGGTGTTCAATACCGCAATTACCGGTTATCAGGAAATCCTCACCGATCCTTCTTACTGCAAGCAAATCATTACACTGACTTACCCGCATATCGGCAATACCGGAGTCAACCCCGAGGATACCGAATCGCGCCGCGTGTTTGCCAGCGGCCTGGTGATCCGCGATCTGCCACCGGCTTCCAGCAGCTGGCGGGAAACGCAAACTCTTCCCGAATTTCTCAACAGCCAAGAGGTGGTGGCGATTGCCGGAATAGATACGCGAAAGCTTACCCGCATGTTGCGCGAAAAGGGCGCACAAAACGGTTGCATCATGGCGGGTAATATTGACGAGCAAGAGGCCCTCAAACAAGCGCGCGCATTTCCCGGCCTTGCCGGAATGGACCTGGCCAAGATCGTGAGCTGCGAGCGGCCTTTCGACTGGAATGATGGCGTGTGGGTGCTTGGCCGGGGTTACAACACACCGCAGGCGCCGAAGCACCATGTGGCCGCCTATGATTACGGGATCAAGAACAATATCCTGAGAAAACTGACGGCTCGCGGCTGCCGCGTTACCGTGCTTCCGGCACAAACCGGCGCCAGCGACGCGTTGGCAGTAAGCCCGGACGGGATCTTCCTATCCAACGGGCCGGGTGACCCCGAGCCGTGCGATTACGCCATCAAGGCCATTCGCGAATTCCTCGATGCAGATATTCCCATTTTTGGCATTTGTCTCGGCCATCAATTGCTGGCGCTCGCCAGCGGCGCGAAGACGGTGAAAATGAAATTCGGACATCACGGCGCGAACCACCCGGTACTGGAGCTCGACAGCGGGCACGTCATGATCACCAGCCAAAACCATGGCTTCGCGGTGGATAAAGCAAGTTTACCGCCAAACTTGCGCGTCACGCATATCTCACTTTTCGACGGCAGCCTGCAAGGGCTTGCACGCACCGACAAACCGGCTTTCTGCTTCCAGGGGCATCCAGAAGCCAGTCCTGGCCCTCACGACATGGATACCTTGTTTGACCGATTCATCAAACTTATGGACGAACGAAAAGGGGAATCGCTGAGAAAATGAGCAGCGGAGCGGGCAAAACAAATTGACTCTTTGCCTCTATGCGTGCTCGCGGTCAGTTAAAGATGCCTAGACGCACCGACCTCAAAAGCATTCTGATCATTGGCGCCGGCCCCATTATCATCGGCCAGGCGTGCGAGTTTGACTATTCCGGCGCGCAGGCGTGCAAGGCGCTTAAAGAAGAAGGCTACCGCATAATTTTGGTGAATTCGAACCCGGCAACCATCATGACCGATCCGGAAATGGCCGACGCCACGTACATCGAGCCCATCAACTGGCAGATGCTGGAAAAAATCATCGCAATTGAACGCCCGGGCGCACTGTTGCCCACTATGGGGGGCCAAACGGCGTTGAACAGCGCCCTTGATCTTGCCCGGCATGGCGTGCTGGAAAAGTACGGCGTGGAAATGATCGGCGCGTCGCGCGAAGCCATAGACAAGGCGGAAGACAGGGAGAAATTCAAGTTCGCGATGAACAAGATAGGGCTCGCGTCGCCACGGTCGGCCCTTGCTCACAGCGTGGAGGAAGCCCTGCAGGTGCAGGCGATGGTCGGGTTTCCCACGGTGATTCGTCCGTCTTTCACGCTGGGCGGTACTGGCGGAGGTATCGCCTATAACCTGGAGGAATTCCTCGCTATTTGCGAGCGCGGCCTGGAAGCATCTCCTACCAAGGAACTGCTGGTCGAGGAGTCCGTGATCGGGTGGAAAGAGTTCGAGATGGAGGTCGTGCGCGACCGAAAAGACAACTGCATCATCGTGTGCTCGATCGAAAATTTCGATCCGATGGGGGTACACACTGGCGATTCGATCACCGTGGCGCCGGCGCAAACGCTCACCGACAAAGAATACCAGATCATGCGCGACGCCTCGATCAGGGTGTTGCGCGAAATCGGAGTAGATACCGGCGGATCCAACGTGCAGTTTGCCGTTAATCCCAAAAACGGCCGTATGCTGATAATCGAAATGAATCCGCGAGTGTCGCGTTCCTCTGCTTTGGCGTCCAAAGCGACCGGTTTTCCCATCGCCAAAGTGGCCGCGAAGCTGGCGATAGGATATACCCTTGATGAATTGAGAAACGAAATTACCGGAGGCGCGACGCCGGCGTCTTTCGAGCCTACCATTGACTATGTCGTTACCAAGCTGCCTCGTTTCGCCTTTGAAAAGTTTCCTCGCGTCGACGACCGACTGACTACCCAGATGAAATCGGTGGGCGAAGTCATGGCAATTGGTCGTACCTTTCAGGAATCTCTGCAGAAAGCGCTGCGGGGACTTGAAACCGGAAGCGAAGGACTCGACGAAAAAACCGCTGACCGCGATGTGATTGAAAACGAGTTGGGTCATGTCGGGCCGGAACGCATTTGGTACATCGCCGACGCGTTCCGCTGCGGCATGAAAGTGAATGAGGCGCATGAGCTGACCAGTATTGACCCGTGGTTCCTGGCCCAGATCGAGGATCTTGTAAGGCAGGAACAGTTTCTAAAAGAGAAAAAGCTCGATCAGTTGAGCGAAGTTGAGCTGCGGCGGCTGAAAAGGAGCGGCTTCTCCGATGTGCGCCTATCCCGTTTGCTGAATGCTTCAGAGGTGGCCGTAAGGCAGAAACGCTGGCAGCTTGCACTGCGCCCGGTGTATAAACGTGTGGACACCTGTGCCGCTGAATTTGCCACGCACACCGCCTATATGTATTCGACGTACGAGGAGGAATGCGAGGCGCAACCCACCCGAAAGCGCAAAATCCTGGTGCTGGGCGGAGGACCGAACCGCATTGGCCAGGGAATCGAGTTTGATTACTGCTGCGTACATGCGGCGCTCGCGCTGCGCGAAGACGGCTTTGAAACCATCATGGTGAACTGCAACCCGGAGACCGTTTCGACCGATTATGATACTTCGGACCGACTCTACTTCGAACCGCTCACACTGGAAGATGTGTTGGAAATAGTGCATGTTGAGAATCCGCAGGGGGTGATTGTGCAATACGGCGGCCAAACACCGCTGAAACTTGCGCGCGACCTGGAAGCAAGCCGGGTTCCGATTATCGGCACAACGCCGGATATGATTGACTGCGCGGAGGACCGCGAGCGTTTTCGAAAGATGCTGGATGAACTCAATCTCAAGCAGGCGCCGAACCGCACTGCGCGCACGCCGCAGAAAGCGCTGCGCCTGGCCGAAGAAATCGGTTATCCACTGGTGGTGCGGCCAAGCTACGTGCTGGGGGGACGCGCCATGGAAATCGTGCACCAGCAGGAGGACCTTGAGCGCTATATGCGGGAAGCGGTGAAAGTTTCCAACGATTCGCCGGTTCTGCTGGATCGCTTTCTAAATGACGCTACCGAGGTCGATGTAGACGCGGTTTGTGACGGGAAGGACGTGCTGATCGGAGGCATAATGGAACATATCGAACAGGCGGGCGTACATTCCGGCGATTCAGCCTGTTCACTTCCGCCATTTAGTCTTTCCGAAAAACTGCAGGACGAGTTGCGCCGCCAAACCACTGCGCTGGCGTACGCGCTAAAAGTGGTGGGACTCATGAACGTGCAGTACGCAATTCAGGGCGAGACTGTTTATGTGCTCGAAGTCAACCCGCGCGCCTCGCGCACTGTACCATTCGTATCCAAGGCGACTGGATTGCCGCTCGCCAAAATCGCCGCGCGCTGCATGGTCGGCCGGACCTTAAAACAGCAAGCCGTGACTACGGGTGTAGTGCCAAAGTACTTCTGCGTCAAGGAAGCGGTATTTCCGTTCATTAAGTTTCCGGGCGCCGATACCATTCTTGGTCCGGAAATGAAATCTACTGGAGAAGTGATGGGCGTAGGCGCTACATTCCCGGAGGCGTTCGTGAAATCGCAAATAGCCGCAGGCGAGAAACTGCCTTCGTCGGGCAGGGTTTTCATCAGTGTGCGCAATGCCGACAAGCCCCGCACCGTGGAAATTGCGAAAACATTGCAGTCGCTCGGTTTCAGCCTGGTGGCAACACGCGGCACCGCGGCGGTGCTCGCAACCGCAGGCATCGCGGTGGCGCCGGTCAACAAGGTTGCCGAGGGACGGCCCCATATTGTGGACATGATCAAGAATGGCGAAATCAGCCTCATCGTCAACACCGTCGAAGATAAACGCGCGGTGCACGACTCATATTCAATTCGCCGCGCCGCGCTGCAGCGCAGGGTCGCGTATTACACCACGCTCGCGGGGGCGCGTGCGGCGTGCGCGGGGATTGCGCAAATGGGTGAATTGCGCCCTTACGAACTGCAGGCGCTGCACCGGGGCATCGCTGCACGCCGCTAATCGGCGCGCCAAGTTATTTATTTTTTTTTGCGGCAGCGATATAAAATAGGCGGTAGCGCATTTCAATTCACCCGTTCAATAATGTAGGAACAGTATGACCAACAAAATTCCACTGACTGTAAACGGCGCCGGACAGTTGCGCGGCGAATTGCAGCAACTCAAGACCGTGCAGCGGCCCGCTGTAATAGCTGCGATTGCGGAAGCACGCACGCACGGCGATCTTGCGGAAAACGCGGAGTATCATGCGGCCAAGGAAAGGCAAAGCTTTATTGAAGGACGCATCGCAGAGCTCGAAAGAAAGCTTGCCAATGCCCAGATAATAAATCCCGCGCTCCTGGACGCCGATGGCTCTGTTGTCTTCGGTGCTACGGTGGCGCTGAAAGACCTTGGTGGCGGTGAGAAATTCACCTATCAGATCGTCGGAGAGGATGAAGCGGACATCAAGCAGGGCAAAATTTCCATAAGCTCCCCGATTGCGCGTGCGCTGATCGGCAAATATCCAGGCGATGTTGGCGAAGTTCAGGCACCCAGCGGGACGCGCGAGTATGAAATTCTGGATGTAAAGTATATATAATCGCCGGTATGGGATATCTCGCAGATAGTTTGCACTGGATTGCTGTGACCTTGTGGGCCGGGGTGTTGTGGGCAATCGGGTTAATCGCCGTGCCGCTAATTTTTGTCACGGTCGAAGACCGCGCGCTGGCCGTTATGCTTGCCGGCAAAATGTTTGCTGTGGTGGGCTACATTGGGATGGGTTGCGGGGCTTATCTTATTTTGTTCCGTCTTATCAGGCAGGGCGTTGTTTCCTTCGGGCAGTTTTTTTTCTGGATTGCAATGGTAATGTTTCTGTTGACCTTGCTGGGCTATTTCGCCCAGCCCATACTGGAACTCGTTAAGAACTGGACGCTGCCTCGACAGGCCATTGAAAGCATACTGGAGGACCGTTCTGCCTCTTGGTACGGTATTTACAGCGCGCTGTACGTCGTGCAAGCCGCGCTCGCCTTGGTGCTGGTGGTGCGGCAACCGACTGCTGCTCCATGATCTGATTTTGGGATGCGCCAGCTATTCCCGGCCGTTTCTTCACGTTCCCCAATGAAACGTTCGAATACCAGCAGCGCTTGGATGCGCGAGCACGTCAACGATTTTTACGTGAAATGCGCACGGAATCAGGGCTTACGTTCGCGCGCCGCGTTCAAGCTCCTGGAAATCATCGAACGCGACCGCCTATTGGCGCCGGGCATGCTGGTGGTTGATCTGGGGGCAGCCCCTGGCAGCTGGTCGCAAGTTGCTGCCGAAAAGGTCGGTAAGCAAGGCAAGGTCATCGCGCTGGATGCCGTTCACATGCAGCCGATCGCCGGGGTCGATTTCATTTGTGGAGATTTCCGCGACGATACCGCTTTAATGCAGCTGCACAGCAAGCTGCAGGGTAAAAGTGCAGATCTTGTAATTTGCGATTTGTCGCCCAATATCAGTGGAGTGGCCAGCCATGATCAAGCCCGGGTCATGGAGCTTGCTCAATGCGCTCTCGACTTTTCCGTAAAAGCGCTGAAACCGCAGGGCGGGCTCCTGGTCAAAGTTTTCCAGGGCGCTGCTTTTGAAGATTTCTTGAAAGCCATGCGCGCCCGCTTTAAACAGGTGGTTTCCCGCAAGCCCAAGGCCTCGCGTGGAAGGAGCAGCGAAATTTACTTGCTGGGCAGGGGCTTACGATAGGCTGAACAAGGCTAACACCAGCGGATAAATGCGGTTAGAATAGTAGTTGGGGTAACTTCTTTTCGAACGATCAGGAGCGAATTTGAATAATTTAGTAAAAAATCTGGTGATCTGGCTGGTAATTGCACTCGTGCTGATGTCGGTTTTCAACCAATTCAGCGCGCGACAGTCCGTGCAATCGCCGATGGAATATTCGCAATTTATCGACGAAGTGAAGCAGGGCCACATTGCCAAAGTCACGATTGAAGGTCGCACGCTCAAGGGAGTCAAGACCGACGGCAAGCGCTTCGTCACGTATGCGCCATCCGACCCCTGGTTGGTGAGCGACCTTTTGAAGAACGGAGTGATCATCGAGGCCAAGCCGGATGAGGAACCTTCGCTGCTGGTGAATATTTTTGTTTCCTGGTTCCCGATGCTGCTTTTGATCGGTGTGTGGATATTTTTCATGCGCCAGATGCAGGGAGGCGGGCGTGGAGGCGCGTTCTCATTCGGAAAGAGTCGTGCGCGCATGATGGATGAATCGAACAACCAGGTGACATTTGCCGACGTTGCCGGATGCGAGGAAGCGAAAGAAGAGGTTGCGGAATTAGTGGATTTCCTGCGTGATCCGGGCAAATTCCAGAAGCTCGGAGGGCGCATCCCGCGAGGTGTGCTGATGGTGGGCAACCCTGGAACCGGCAAAACGTTGCTCGCACGCGCTATTGCGGGCGAAGCCAAGGTGCCTTTCTTCAGCATTTCAGGCTCCGACTTCGTGGAAATGTTTGTCGGTGTCGGCGCTGCGCGAGTGCGCGACATGTTCGAGCAGGCGAAAAAACACGCACCATGCATCGTGTTCATCGATGAAATCGATGCCGTTGGTCGCCAACGCGGCGCAGGACTCGGCGGCGGAAATGACGAACGCGAACAAACGCTGAACCAGTTGCTGGTGGAGATGGACGGATTCGAGACCGGCGCCGGTGTGATTGTGATCGCGGCAACCAACCGCCCCGATGTGCTCGATCCGGCGCTGCTGCGCCCAGGCCGCTTTGACCGGCAGGTCGTAGTCCCGCTTCCCGACATCCGCGGGCGCGAACAGATTCTATTGGTGCACATGCGCAAGGTGCCAATCGCGCCCGACGTTCGGGCCGATATTCTGGCGCGCGGCACACCCGGCTTTTCCGGCGCGGATCTTGCCAACCTCGTGAATGAAGCTGCGTTGTTTGCGGCGCGCTTCAACAAGAGGCTGGTGGACATGGATGATTTCGAGCGCGCCAAGGACAAGGTCATCATGGGGACCGAACGCCGCTCCATGGTGATGCCCGAGCAGGAACGCCGCAACACCGCTTATCATGAATCGGGGCACGCGGTTGTGGCGCGGCTTTTGCCGAAGACTGACCCGGTGCACAAAGTCACCATTATTCCGCGCGGCCGCGCCCTGGGTGTGACCATGCAGTTGCCGCAGGAGGACCGCTACAGCATGGATCGCGAACACATCCTGCAAAATATTGCAGTACTGTTCGGCGGGCGCATCGCAGAAGAAATTTTCATGCATCAGATGACCACGGGCGCGTCCAACGACTTTGAGCGCGCGACCGAATTAGCGCGGCGCATGGTTACCCAGTGGGGCATGTCAGATACATTGGGGCCGATGATCTACGGCGAGAATGAGGGCGAAGTGTTCCTCGGCCGTTCCATCACCACACACAAGAATGTGTCCGAAACGACGATGCAGAAAGTGGATGCGGAAATCCGCCGCATTGTCGACGAACAATATAAACTTGCGCGACGGCTCATAGAAGAAAACCGCGATAAGGTGGAGGCGATGGCGAAGGCACTTCTAGAATGGGAAACCGTAGATTCCGATCAGATCGCCGACATCATGGAAGGCAAGCCGCCGCGGCCGCCTAAACCGGTTCAGCCGCCACAGACCGCGCGGGAAACGCCACCCCCCGGGGGAGCGACTGCTACAGTGCAGCCGGCAAGAGAAACCTGACATTCAATAGAAGTGAGGAGTTGGAGCAAGGCGTAACAGCCTTTAAAAGCTTTACTCCGCATTCCCGCGTGCATCTCCTTTGCGGTAAATTCAAGCTCGATCTGTCGCACCCCCTGATTATGGGGATTGTCAATGTCACCCCCGATTCTTTCTCCGATGGTGGCTTACATGCTACCGCGGGCGCTGCAATCGCGCATGGTTTGCGCTTGATCGACGAAGGCGCGGACCTCGTCGATGTGGGTGGTGAATCCACCCGACCCGGCTCACTGCCGGTGCCGCTGGATGAGGAGCTTAAACGCGTGTTGCCCGTAATAGAAGGATTAAAGCACGCCGACGTGCCACTGTCGGTGGATACCCAGAAACCCGAAGTGATGCGCGAGGCGTTGTGCGCCGGAGCAAGCATGATAAACGATGTTAATGCGCTGCTTGCAACAGGCGCATTGCAGGTGGTCGCGAACAGCGACGCGGCAATATGCATGATGCACAAACGGGGCGAGCCTTTGACGATGCAGGTAAACCCCCAGTACCAAAACGTGGTTTCGGAAATCAAATCTTTTCTGGGTTCTCGCGTCGAAGCTGCGCTTGCCGCGGGAATAGCGCGCGAGCGCATCGTTGTTGACCCCGGGTTTGGTTTTGGCAAAACCATGGAGCATAATCTGGCTCTACTGCGCAAATTGGATCAGTTCACCGAACTCGGCGCGGCGCTGCTGGTTGGCCTTTCGCGCAAATCGATTTTGGGCAAAATCGCAGGCAAGCAGACTGGCGAGCGGATATATTCGAGCATGGCTATTGCGCTGATCGCGGTGATGAAAGGGGCGAAAATTGTGAGGGTGCATGACGTGGCCGCTACGCGGGATGCGCTGGCGGTCTATAATGCGGTGAACGCTGAATAAAATTTAACAGTCTATGCCTCGAAAATATTTCGGTACCGACGGCGTGCGAGGTAAAGTAGGCGAGCCGCCGATAACGCCGGAATTGGTGATGCATCTCGGTTATGCCGCGGGCAAAGTGCTGGCTTCTGCAGAATGGCATCTAGCGCAAGGCGAGCCCCCGGCCGTTCTTATTGGCAAAGATACCCGCATTTCCGGCTACATGCTGGAGTCGGCATTGCAGGCGGGGTTGTCCGCCGCCGGTGTCGACATCTACCTTTCCGGACCCATACCGACTCCTGCGGTGGCTTATCTGACGCGGGCGCTGAGGTTGCAGGCCGGTATCGTAATCTCCGCTTCGCACAATCCCTACGAAGACAACGGTATAAAGTTCTTCTCGGCGAGCGGCAATAAACTCCCGGACGAGGTGGAACACGCCATCGAAGTGGCGCTCGACGATCCCATCAGAACCATGCCTTCCGCGGCGTTAGGGCGGGCGCGAAGGATCAACGACGCAGCCGGGCGCTATATTGAGTTTTGCAAGAGCACGTTTCCTAGCGAGCTGGATCTGCGCGGCTTGCGAATTGTGGTCGATACGGCGCAAGGTGCAACATACCACATCGCGGCGCACGTATTTCACGAGCTGGGCGCGGATGTTGTGGCAATAGCCAATCAGCCCGATGGCTTGAACATTAATCAGGAATGCGGCGCGACGTATCCCAAGACATTGCAGGAAGCGGTGAAACAGCAGCAAGCCGATCTGGGAATCGCGCTGGACGGCGACGGCGACCGGCTGCTGATGGTGGACGCCACCGGCAAAGCCTACGACGGGGACCAGCTGCTTTATATCATTGCCAAACACCGCAAGCAGCTGGGCAGACTCAAGGGCGGCGTCGTGGGAACACTGATGACTAATCTCGGCATGGAGCGTGCTTTGGAAAAAATCAAAGTGCCTTTTGCACGTGCTCCGGTGGGCGACCGCTATGTACTGGAGCTTATGCAAAACCGCGGCTGGCAGTTGGGTGGAGAGAATTCAGGGCACATCATCTGTCTGGACAAGCATACCACTGGAGACGGCATCGTTTCCGCGCTCCAGGTGTTGCATGCGATGCGCGCGTTGCAGGCGGATTTGGCGCATTTGACTCACGAGCTTGCGCTTTATCCGCAGGTGCTGGTGAATGTCAAAGTCGCCAAAGGTTTTGATTTTAAAAACCAGCTGCCGGTGCAGACTGCGCTCAGCGAGGCGGAAGCGGATCTGGGCGACCAAGGCCGCGTGTTGTTGCGCGCTTCGGGCACGGAACCGGTCGTGCGCGTGATGGTGGAAGGCAGTCCACAGGCCAAAGTCAGGCAGTGGGCCGACGCCATTGCGCAGGCGGTGCGCGACGCAGCCGCCGAGTAAATCCTTTTTCCAAACGGAAAATTTGCATTTCTCTGACATCTGCAAAATCGTGCCGCGGCTCCGTAAATCTTTTTTTGAATCCGGTCGTTTTGTCGGTATAGCCGGTGCCAGCCGAAATTGACCATGGGGGTTATTCAAAGTAAAATTTAAACGGTTCATCGCCAAGGACATGGATGCGCCAAAAGCTGGTCGCCGGCAATTGGAAAATGCACGGCAGCCTTGTGCAAAACAAGGTGTTACTTGATGCCCTCGTAACCGGTCGGAAATCGTTGCGCAATGTCTCATGTGCGGTGTGCGTGCCGTATCCTTATCTGTTTCAAGCACGAATGATCCTGCACGATAGCGAGCTCGCTTGGGGCGCGCAGAATTTGAGCCCGTTTGATCACGGTGCTTACACCGGGGAAGTGTCGGGGCCGATGCTCAAGGACTTCGGCTGCCGATATGTCATCGTCGGGCATTCGGAGCGCCGCACATTGCAATGTGAAGACAGCGCCTTAGTGGCGCGGAAATTCAAGGCGGCGCAGGCCGCGGGATTGATACCGATCCTATGTGTTGGGGAAACTTTAGCTGAGCGCGAAGCGGGGGCCACTGAAAAAATCATTTCGGATCAGCTCGAACCCGTTCTTGCACTCGGAATCGAAGCCATGACCAATTCGGTTTTGGCGTACGAACCGGTGTGGGCGATTGGTACTGGGAAAAATGCAAGCCCCGAGCAGGCGCAGGCAGTACATACATTCATCCGGCAGGGAATAGCCGCACGGGATCCTGAAATCGCGGCGCAATTGCTGATCTTATACGGCGGAAGCGTGAAGGCTGGAAATGCCGCGGCGCTGTTTGCTATGCGGGATATTGACGGCGGTCTGATTGGCGGCGCGTCGCTTAAGGCGGATGAATTTTTGGCTATCTGTGCTGCCGCCAGTTGTTAACTTGGAGAATTTTTTTTGGAAACCTTGATTTGGATTGTGCATGTGCTGACTGCGCTCAGCATCATCGGTTTGGTGCTGCTGCAGCATGGCAAGGGAGCGGACGCCGGGGCGGCTTTTGGCAGCGGTGCTTCAGGCAGTCTTTTCGGCGCAAGCGGGTCCGCCAATTTCTTGAGCCGCACCACTGCCGTGCTGGCGGCAGTTTTTTTTCTCACCAGCCTCGGATTGACTTACTTTTCCAGCCACAAGGCTGAAAATCTCGGCGTGATGGGGACGAGCAAGGAGATTCCCGCGCCTGCGGAAAAAACACCTGCGGCCCCGGCACCTGCAGCGCTGCCTGTCGAAGGTAATTCCAAAGCTAAGGAAATACCCAAATAACCGTGAGTAGTGATGGGCAAGGAGTAAAATTCAAGACCATGTTAGAGAATTTCCGCCTTACCCCTCACTGCTTACGGCCCGCGGAATTAGCGCCGATGTGGTGGAATTGGTAGACACGCCGTCTTGAGGGGGCGGTGGCGAGAGCCGTATGAGTTCGAGTCTCATCATCGGCACCATGCATTTAGAATTGGCAGCGCGCTGAACTCGTAAGCGACGCTGGGTCTAAACTATTGGAAGGAAGTGACGCGCTGATATTGGCGCAAGGACAGGCTCAGCTATCTATGCTACAAAATTATTTTCCGATTTTGCTATTCATCATTGTCGGTATCGCCATCGGCGTTGTCCCGGTCGTGATCAGTTGGGTGATTTCACAACCCTGGCTTCTCGGCACCTATCGTCCCGACAGCGAGAAACTTTCGCCCTACGAGTGCGGATTTGAAGCATTTGAAGACGCGCGGATGAAATTCGACGTGCGTTACTACCTTATTGCCATTCTATTCATTCTGTTTGACTTGGAAATCGCTTTTCTGTTTCCCTGGGCGGTAGCTCTCAAGGAAATCGGCATGCCCGGCTTTGTGGCGATGCTGGTATTCCTCGCGGTGCTGGTGGTGGGATTCGTTTATGAGTGGATGAAGGGGGCTCTCGAATGGGAATAGAAGGGGTGCTGGAACGAGGTTTTGTTACTACCACCGCGGACAAACTGATTAACTGGACGCGCACCGGCTCACTGTGGCCGATGACCTTCGGGCTCGCCTGCTGCGCGGTTGAGATGATGCACGCCGGTGCTTCGCGCTATGATCTGGACCGCTTCGGTGTCGTGTTTCGTCCCAGTCCGCGCCAGTCGGACGTTATGATCGTCGCCGGCACGCTGTGCAACAAAATGGCGCCGGCTCTGCGCAAAGTGTATGACCAGATGGCAGAGCCGCGCTGGGTGATATCGATGGGGTCGTGCGCCAACGGCGGCGGGTATTATCATTATTCCTATTCAGTGGTGCGTGGCTGCGATCGCATCGTACCGGTCGATATCTATGTGCCGGGCTGCCCGCCTACAGCGGAGGCCTTGCTTTTCGGCATCATCCAATTGCAAAACAAAATTAAGCGCACCAATACCATCGCGCGCTAAGGTTTAGCCGAAAATGCATCCACGCCTTGAGACCCTAACTGCGCAACTGAAAAACGCGCTCGGCGCACGCGTCGTCAATCTTTCCGAAGCGGTCGGTGAAATAACTGTTACCGTGAAAACCGCAGATTGGTTGCCGGTCGCGCAGACTCTGCGTGATGACCCGAATCTGTGCTTTGAGGAATTAATTGACCTGTGCGGGGTCGATTATCGGGATTACGGTGACGGCGCGTGGAACGGGCCACGCTTTGCAGTGGTTTGCCACCTGCTCTCGCTGACTCACAACTGGCGGGTGCGTCTCAAAGCGTTTGCCGAAAACGATGATTTTCTAGTGTTCGACTCACTGATATCACTTTGGCCTTCAGTCAACTGGTTCGAGCGCGAAGCATTCGATTTATTCGGGTTCGTTTTCACAGGGCATCCGGATCTGCGGCGCATCCTTACCGATTACGGTTTTGTGGGCCATCCATTCCGCAAAGACTTTCCGCTATCCGGAAATGTCGAGATGCGTTATGACCCGGTGCAGCAGCGGGTGATCTACCAGCCGGTGTCGATTGAACCGCGCAACGAGGTGCCGCGCATCGTGCGCGAGGAGCAATACGGGCATTTGGGTGCCAAGCAATGAATGGCTGGGCAAGAATTTCCGACCGCTTTCTAGACGTGCTTTGCGATTACCGCTTGTGAGCGTTCATGGCTGAGATAATGAATTACACAATGAACTTTGGGCCGCAGCACCCGGCTGCGCACGGAGTATTGCGCCTGGTACTCGAGCTTGACGGTGAGGTGATACAGCGCGCAGATCCGCATATCGGCCTTTTGCACCGTGCTACCGAGAAACTCGCTGAAAATAAAACCTATTTACAGTCGGTGCCGTACATGGACCGCCTTGATTACGTTTCGATGATGTGCAATGAGCATGCATACGTGCTCGCGATCGAAAAATTGCTGGAACTGCAAGTTCCGGTGCGTGCGCAATACATACGCGTTATGTTCGACGAAATCACGCGCATCCTCAATCATCTTTTATGGCTCGGCGCGCACGCGCTGGACGTGGGTGCGATGACCGTTTTCCTGTACGCTTTTCGCGAGCGCGAGGACCTTATGGACTGCTATGAGGCGGTTTCAGGCGCTCGCATGCACGCCGCTTATTATCGTCCGGGTGGAGTTTACCGCGACCTTCCCGGCGTAATGCCGCAGTACCACGCATCGAAAATTCACAGTGACGCAGATGTCGCCAAGCTAAACGAGAACCGTCAGGGTTCACTGCTTGATTTCATCGAGGATTTTACCCGGCGATTTCCCGGTTATGTGGACGACTATGAAACACTGCTTACCGACAATCGTATATGGAAGCAGCGCACAGTGGGTATCGGCGTGATTTCCGCCGAGCGCGCCAAGGCATTGGGATTCACCGGCCCGATGCTGCGAGGCTCGGGAGTGGAATGGGACCTGCGCAGGAAGCAGCCGTATGAGGTCTACGATAAGATGGAATTCCAGATCCCGGTAGGCGTCAACGGCGACTGCTACGACCGGTACCTCGTGCGCATCGAGGAAATGCGTCAATCCAACCGCATCGTCAAGCAGTGCATCGAGTGGCTGAGAAAAAATCCCGGGCCGGTGATCACCGACAATCACAAAGTGGCTCCGCCATCGCGCGTGGAAATGAAAGAGAACATGGAAGAGCTGATACATCACTTCAAGCTATTCAGCGAAGGTTTTCATGTGCCCGAAGGCGAAGTCTATGCTGCGATCGAAGCGCCCAAGGGCGAGTTCGGCATTTACCTTGTTTCCGACGGCGCCAACAAGCCATACCGGCTGAAACTCCGCGCGCCGAGCTTTCCGCATCTCGCTGCGATGGACGAAATGTCGCGCGGTCACATGATTGCCGATGTGGTAGCGATAATTGGCACGCAGGATATCGTGTTCGGGGAAATCGATCGGTGAAAGGCTTGTTGCTTGAAATGACTTTGTTGCTCGCGGTCTTAAATATGCTCATTTGCCACTTTGCAAACTGCGCTGTTCTCGCCCGCTCGCGTCGCATTCGCGCTGCACTTTGGATGTCCTGCGGAGCGCGGTCGTGAATGCTCCGATGATTCTGTCGCCCGAGGCGCTGGCGAAAATAGACAAGGCCATCACCAAATATCCGCCCGAACAGAAGCGATCGGCGGTGATGGCGGCGCTGACGGTTGCCCAGGATGAAAAAGGCTGGCTCTCCACTGAGACCATGGATTTCGTCGCGCAATACCTTGGCATACCGCCAATTGCAGTGTACGAAGTAGCGACGTTTTATACCATGTATGACGTGCAGCCGGTGGGCAAGTACAAGATTTCGCTTTGCACCAATCTGCCGTGTGCGCTGTCCGGTGCTGATGGCGCGGCGGATTATCTGAAGAAAAAGCTCGCCATCGGGTTCAATGAAACCACGGGCGACGGGCAGTTTACGTTGAAACAAGGTGAGTGCTTTGGCGCTTGCGGTGATGCCCCGGTGTTGCTGGTCAATAACAAGCGCATGTGCAGCTTCATGACGCAAGAGAAGCTCGATCAACTGCTGGCGGAATTAAGGGATGAATAAGCAAATGACAGCGCGATTCGCGCTCGTGGCGATTTGGGATGCAGCGCGAGGAGCCGCCAGCCGCCGTTCGGCGCTTTCACACAAGGGCGCGGCGATAACGCAATCCGATTTTATTCGCTTGGCCAATCCATCATGACCTGTCTGCATAATCGCCATATCAACCCGATTCTTCTTGCTGGCCTGGACGGCAACAACTGGCGCATCGGAGATTACCTGCGGCGCGGTGGCTACGCTGCGCTCAAAAAAGTGCTGGCCGAGAATATCGCCCCCGAACAGATCATCAACGAAGTAAAAAAATCGGCGCTGCGCGGCCGTGGCGGCGCAGGGTTTCCAACAGGCTTGAAATGGAGCTTCATGCCGAAAAGCTTCAGCGGCGAAAAGTATCTGGTGTGCAATTCCGACGAGGGCGAGCCCGGCACCTTCAAGGACCGAGACATCATGCGCTACAACCCGCATATTTTGATCGAGGGAATGGCAATCGCGGGGTACGCCATGGGAGCAAAGACCGGCTATAACTATGTGCACGGCGAAGTCTGGGATTGCTATGAGCGCATGGAGGAAGCGCTGGAAGAGGCGCGCTCCGCAGGTTTCATCGGCGGCAATATCCTCGGCTCGGAGTTCAGCTTCCATCTATTCAACCATCACGGCTACGGGGCCTATATCGCCGGAGAAGAAACCGGGCTTCTCGATTCGCTGGAAGGCAAGAAGGCCATGCCCCGCTTCAAACCGCCGTTCCCAGCTAGCTACGGTCTATACGGGAGGCCGACCACGGTCAACAACACCGAAACACTGGCCTGTGTTCCTTGGATCATACTCAATGGGGGAGACAAGTACCTAAGCCTCGGCAGGCCAAACAACGGCGGCACGAAAATTTTCTCCATGTGCGGGCACGTCAACCAGCCTGGCAACTACGAAGCGCCGCTGGGCACCCCGTTTGCGAAGCTTCTGGAACTCGCAGGCGGCATGCGGGGCGGAAGGAAGCTTAAAGCCTGTATTCCTGGAGGCGCCTCGATGCCGGTCCTGCCGGCGCACATCATGCTCGAGACCGACATGGATTACGATTCGCTTGTCAAAGCCGGTTCGATGCTGGGTTCAGCCGGGGTGATCATCATGGACGAGACGGTGTGCATGGCGAGAGCATTGCTCCGGCTCGCCTATTTTTATTTCGAGGAATCCTGCGGCCAATGCACGCCCTGCCGCGAAGGCACCGGCTGGCTATACCGCGTGCTCAACCGCATCGAGCATGGACAGGGAAAGCAGGAGGATTTGGATCTGCTGCTGAGCGTGGCAGACAACATCGGAGGGCGCACCATTTGCGCTTTGGGTGACGCCGCCGCGTTGCCGGTGAAAAGCTTCATCACCCATTTCCGCGACGAGTTCGAATACCATATCGAACACAAAGAATGCCTGGTGCCGGCGTACGCATAGCACGGTCATGATAGAGCTAGAGATAGATGGCAAGCATATAGGCGTAAAGGAAGGCAGCACCATCATGGATGCCGCCAACCAGCTGGGCATTTACATCCCGCATTTCTGTTACCACAAGAAGTTGTCGATTGCCGCCAACTGCCGCATGTGTCTGGTGCAGGTGGAAAAGGCACCCAAGCCGTTGCCGGCCTGTGCGACCCCGGCAGGACGCGACATGAAAGTGTGGACACACTCGGATTTTGCGGTACAGGCGCAGAAGAGCGTGATGGAATTCTTGTTGATCAATCACCCGCTCGACTGCCCGATTTGCGATCAGGGAGGCGAATGCCCCTTGCAGGACCTCGCCGTGGGCTACGGCGGCAGTGCCTCGCGCTACGAGGAAGAAAAACGCGTGGTACCCGACAAGAATCTCGGACCGCTGATCGCGACCGACATGACGCGCTGTATCTACTGTACGCGCTGCGTGCGCTTTGGGCAGGAAATTGCGGGAATCATGGAGCTCGGAATGGCGGGCCGTGGCGAGCACGCGGAAATCATGCCGTTTGTCGAAAGAACGGTTGACTCCGAGCTCTCAGGCAACATGATAGACATTTGTCCTGTCGGCGCGCTGACCTCCAAGCCTTTCCGTTACTCTGCCCGCACCTGGGAACTGTCCCGACGGAAATCGATCAGCCCACATGACAGCACGGGCTCCAACCTGATCGTGCACGTCAAGAACGACCGGGTGATGCGCGTGCTGCCATATGAAAACGAGGAGATTAACGAATGCTGGCTTTCGGACAAAGATCGTTTCTCCTATGAGGGACTGAATTCCGATCAGCGTCTGCCGCGGCCCATGCTCAAGCTAAACGGCCAGTGGCAGGAAGTGGAATGGCAAACTGCTCTGGAATATATCGCGAATAAGATAAAACAAATAAAAAATTCACATGGCGCGCAAGCGATTGGTGCGCTCGCTACACCGCACAGTACGGTAGAAGAATTGTATCTGCTGCAGAAACTCATGCGCGGGATGGGAAGCGGCAACGTCGATTTCAGGTTGCGCCAATGCGATTTCAGCGCAGATGCGATGCTGCAGGGAGCGCCGTGGCTGGGAATGAAGATTGCGGAAATCGGCCAGCTTGACCGCGTTCTTGTCGTAGGCAGCACGCTGCGCAAGGATCATCCGTTGCTTGCGCACCGATTGCGCCAGGCTGCGAAGCGCGGCACGCAGGTCAATCTTATCAATGCTGCGGACGATAACCTGTTTATTAAGATTCAGAACAAGGCGATCGTTGCGCCAAGGGAATTTACCAAGACACTCGCGGAAGTTCTAAGAGCAGCGACGGAAAACAAGAAGCGGGCTAGTGGATTCAGTGATCAGCTCGCGGCACTCAACCCATCGCAACGAGCGCTGCAGATCGCGGACAGCCTGGTCTCGGGGAAAAATATTGCGGTTTTGCTCGGCAACCTTGCTCAAAATCACCCACAGGCAGCCACCCTGCACGGGCTGGCGCAGGAGCTTGCTTCTGTTGTCGGCGGGCGCTTCGGCTTCCTAGTCGAAGCGGCAAATAGCGTCGGCGGTTATATCGCCGCCGCCGTTCCGTTCGGCACGCCCGCGGGCAAGCATGCCAAGGCGATGCTGGAAAGCCCGCTTAAGGCCTATTTGCTCCTCAATACGGAGGTTGAGCTTGATTGCCACGATCCGAGTGAAGCGGTTGCGGCGATGCACGAGGCGGAACTGGTGGTCGCCATGAGCGCTTACCGCCACAAAGCCACGGAATATGCGCACGTGCTGTTGCCGATCGCGCCGTTTACCGAAACTGCGGGCACTTTTATCAGTACCGAGGGCAGGGTGCAAAGCTTCAACGGCACGGTGAAGCCGCTTGCCGAGACCCGGCCCGCGTGGAAAGTATTGCGCGTGCTCGGCAACCTGCTGGCGTTGGATGGATTCGAGCAGGAAAACATAGAACAGGTGCGCCAGGAAGTCCTTGGCAATGTGGATGCGGATTTGTCCAACAGGCTTGACAATAACTTGCGCAAGCCAAATGTCGCCGGCTTCGAAACACCCACCATGAACGGTTTGCAGCGCATTGGAGATGTGCCGATCTACTCGTCTGACGCCATTGTGCGCCGCGCCGCGTCATTGCAGAAGACCAGTGATGGCAGGACGCCAGTAGCAGTCCTGCCCGGGGCGCTGTTCGAGCGCCTCAAGCTGCGCGAGGGCGACAAAGTAAAATTGGCCCAGGGACTGGGCTCGACAATACTTGTAGCGCACCGCGATGACTCGCTGCCAAACGACTGCGTGCGAGTAGCCAGCGGGCATCCGCTGACCGCGAATCTGGGCGCCATGTTCGGCGCAATCACCGTGGAGCGTGCAGCATGAACTCGCTGCAAGAACTATTCGGGCCGGTGTGGTGGCCGTATGTCATCACTTTCTCCAAGACATTGGGACTTATCGTCGCGATCGTCGTGCCGCTTCTGTTGTCGGTCGCCTACCTTACGTTCGCCGAGCGCAAGGTGATCGGCTATATGCAGGTGCGCATCGGTCCCAACCGCGTCGGACCCAAGGGCTGGTTGCAACCGATTGCCGATGCGCTCAAGCTTCTGGTCAAGGAAATAATCATACCCAGCGGCGCCAACCGCTTTCTGTTCGTATTGGCACCGGTGATGTCCATCATGCCGGCAATGGCGGCGTGGGCCGTGGTGCCGTTTCAGCCCCAGCTCGTGCTCGCCAATGTGGATGCAGGGCTACTCTACATCATGGCTATAACGTCCATGGGCGTGTACGGTGTGATCATTGCCGGCTGGGCATCCAATTCCAAATATGCTTTCATTGGCGCGATGCGCTCTGCGGCGCAAATCGTCTCATACGAAATCGCTATGGGATTTGCACTGGTGGGTGTGCTGATGGCTTCGCACAGCCTCAACTTGGTCGAAATCGTGAAGGCCCAGCAGGGGGCTGGGGGTTTTCTAAACTGGTTTTTCATCCCATTATTTCCGCTGTTCCTTGTGTATCTGATTTCAGGTGTGGCTGAAACCAACCGTGCACCGTTTGACGTGGTGGAAGGCGAGTCTGAAATTGTCGCCGGATTCCATGTCGAGTACTCAGGCATGGCGTTCGCGGTATTCTTTCTCGCTGAATACGCCAACATGATTCTGGTCTCCACCATGTGTGCCACCATGTTCCTCGGCGGCTGGCTACCGCCATTTAGTTTTGCGCCATTTACCTGGCTGCCGGGAATATTCTGGCTGGTGTTCAAAGCGGCTTTCGTCCTGTTTTGCTTTCTTTGGTTCCGCGCCACGTTTCCCCGCTACCGCTTCGACCAGATCATGCGCTTGGGCTGGAAGGTGTTTATCCCGGTTACTCTGGTGTGGATTTTCGTGATAGGCAGCCTGCAGCAGACACGTTTCTGGATATGGGGATGAAGATATGAAACGCATCGCCGAATTCTTCCGGACATTTCTGCTGGTGGAGCTGGCGAAAGGCATGTGGCTCACCGGCCGGCACCTGTTCGCCCGCAAGATCACGGTGCAGTTTCCCGAGGAGAAAACGCCGCAGAGTCCGCGCTTCAGAGGTCTACATGCGCTGCGCCGTTATCCCAACGGTGAGGAGCGCTGCATTGCGTGCAAACTATGCGAGGCCGTGTGCCCTGCGCTGGCGATCACCATCGAATCGGAGCAGCGGGCGGACGGCACGCGCCGCACCACGCGCTACGAAATTGATTTGACCAAATGCATTTTCTGCGGCCTATGCGAGGAGTCCTGCCCGGTGGATTCGATCGTAGAGACACGGATTCTCGAATATCACGGCGAAAAACGCGGCGATTTGCTTTACACGAAACAAATGCTGCTGGCGGTGGGCGACAAGTATGAAGACCAAATTGCAAAAGACCGCGCTGCAGACGCGGCATATAGATAAGGGCAGTCTACCGCGCAAACGCTGAGAAAAACAAAAACGATATATGACAAAGGAAAAAAGCAGATGAATTACATTTTCCGTGCCTCTGTGTCTCTGCAGTAAAAAATTTAAACATGCAATTTCAAACATTCATGTTCTATTTTTTGTCGGCGATCCTTTTGCTTGCCGCCTTGTGTGTTGTTACCGTGCGCAACCCGGTGCATTCGGCGCTGTTTTTGGTACTGGCGTTTTTTACTTCGGCCGGATTATGGCTGCTGCTCGAAGCCGAATTTCTGGCCATCACCCTGGTGCTGGTCTATGTCGGTGCAGTGACGGTGTTGTTCCTGTTCGTCGTGATGATGTTGGACATCAATCTCGACCGGCTGCGCGAAGGCTTCTGGAAGGGATTGTACATCGGCCTGCCACTGGCATTTTTACTCTTGGTTGAAATGGGCCTGGTGCTCGGGGGGAAATATTTCGGCCTCGGCGAGATGCCTTCCCCGCAGGCGCATGCCTTGGGTTATAGCAACACCCGAGAACTCGGACGCCTGATTTACACCCAATATGTCTATCCGTTCGAAGTCGCAGGCGTCATTCTATTGGTGGCGATCGTAGCCGCTATAGCGCTTACTTTGCGCCGGCGCAAGGATACAAGGTATCAAAACCCGGGAAAGCAAGTAACGGTGCGGCGCCAGGACCGGTTACGCCTGGTTTCAATGCCTGTCGAGAAGCGTAACGAGTAATGGGTTAGGAGTAAGGAGTAAAGGGCAAGATCGTCATGAGGTTTTACTCCTTACTTCTCACGCCTCGCGCTTCACGAAATTTAGGGAGAAATACTTGGTTTCGCTTTCGCATTACCTGATACTCGGCGCAATTCTCTTTTCCATCAGCGTGGTCGGGATCTTTCTCAACCGCAAGAACGTGATCATTTTGCTGATGGCTATCGAACTCATGCTGCTGGCGGTGAATATGAATTTCATCGCTTTTTCGCATTACCTCAACGACACCGCAGGGCAAATTTTTGTGTTCTTCATCCTCACTGTGGCAGCGGCGGAATCAGCGATCGGGCTGGCGATTTTGGTTGTCCTGTTCCGCAATCTGAAAACGATTAATGTTGATGATCTGGACAGCCTGAAGGGCTAATGATGACGCATATGCAAGCGCTTTACCTGCTGGTACCACTGGCGCCTCTGGCAGGGTCGATCATCGCCGGGCTGTTCGGGCACAAGATAGGTCGCGCAGCGAGCCACTCGGCGGCGATCCTTGGCGTCGCCATTTCTTTTTTTGCATCGCTGATAATCTACCAGGATGTGGACCGCGGACACATTTTCAACGGCAGTGTTTATACCTGGCTTACCTCGGGAGCCACGCGCTTTGAAATCGGTTTCCTGATCGACAAGCTCAGCGCGACGATGATGGTGGTGGTGAGCTTTGTATCGCTCATGGTGCACATCTACACCATCGGCTACATGCAGGATGATCCCGGCTACCAGCGTTTTTTCAGCTACACCGCGCTGTTTACGTTTTCCATGCTAATGCTGGTGATGGCGAATAATTTCCTGCAGCTGTTTTTCGGCTGGGAGGCGGTGGGGCTGGTTTCCTATCTCCTCATCGGCTTCTGGTACACCCGGGAAAGCGCGATTTTCGCCGGTTTAAAAGCGTTTTTGGTGAATCGCGTCGGGGATTTCGGGTTTTTGCTCGGCATTGCGTTAATACTGGCCCATTTCGGCACGCTTGATTATGCCGCGGTGTTCCAGCATGCGCCTCAACTCGTGGACCAGACCATTGAAATCGTGCCGGACGAACCGTGGGCCTTGATGACGCTGATTTGCATCCTACTGTTTACCGGCGCAATGGGGAAGTCCGCGCAATTCCCGTTGCATGTCTGGCTGCCGGATTCGATGGAAGGCCCGACGCCGATTTCGGCGTTGATCCACGCTGCTACCATGGTCACCGCCGGCATTTTCATGGTGGCGCGCATGTCGCCGTTATTCGAGCTGTCTGAAACCGCGCAATCGGTGGTGCTGGTGATCGGTGGAATTACAACGTTGTTTATGGCGTTCATCGCCATCGTGCAAAATGACATCAAGCGCGTGGTGGCGTATTCCACGCTTTCGCAACTGGGCTATATGGCCGTGGGACTGGGCGCTTCGGCTTACGCCGCGAGCATTTTCCATTTAATGACGCACGCTTTCTTCAAAGCGCTCCTGTTCCTGTGCGCGGGCTCGGTCATCATTGCGCTGCATCACGAGCAGGATATGCGCAAGATGGGAGGGCTGAAGAAATACATGCCGGTTACCTATTGGACTGCAGTGGTGGGCGCACTGGCACTGTGCGGCATTCCGCCGTTTGCCGGTTTTTTCTCCAAGGACTCGCTGATCGAAGCGGTGCATCTGTCGCGCGTGCCGGGCGCGGGCTTCGCCTATTTCTGTGTTCTGAGCTGCGTTTTCGTGACTGCACTCTATACCTTCCGCCTGCTGTTTCTGACTTTCCACGGAGAGCCGCGCATGGACGAGCACGCGCGCCAGAATCTGCATGAATCGCCGCTGGTGGTGACCATACCGCTAATCATGCTTGCCATTCCCTCGGTTTACACCGGATGGGAGTACATCGAACCGATGCTTTTTGGCGGATATTTTGGTCAGTCCATCGTGGTCCTTCCCCAATATGACGTATTGGCCCGCCTGCAGGAAGATTTTCACGGAGCGTTCGCTTTTGTCTTGCACGGCATCGCCGCTTTGCCATTTTGGCTGGCGCTCACAGGAATCGGCACGGCTTTTTACCTGTACAGGGTACGCACTGATTTGCCACAGAAAATAAGCGAACGCTTCAACCTGGTTTATCGCATCCTCGAGCGCAAATACGGTTTCGATGAATTCTATCAATGGCTGTTCGCGGGGGGCGCGCGCCTCGTGGGAGGGCGCTTGTGGCAAGTGGGCGATGTGACCGTGATCGACGGTTTTTTCGTCAACGGATCTGCGCGCGTCGTGCGCTGGGCGTCGGCCGTAATCCGTCATCTTCAGTCCGGCTATATCTACCACTACGCCTTCGGCATGATAATCGGCGTCTTCGTGCTGCTGACGTTATGGTTTTCCGCGCCCTGAAATCGGCGCCGATCGCAGAATAACAAAATGGATCAAACATGCTGCTAGGTTTTCCCGTACTGAGTCTGGCGATTTGGGTGCCCATCCTGTTTGGGCTTATCGTGCTGGCAACCGGAGGCGATCGCAACGCACCACTCGCGCGCTGGCTGGCCTTGGCTGGGGCACTGCTGGGTTTCCTCGTTACGCTGCCGCTTTATGCCAAATTTGATACCTCCACGGCCGGAATGCAGTTTGTGGAAATGCGGCCGTGGATCGAGCGCTTCAACGCGCACTATCACCTGGGCATAGACGGTATTTCGCTTTTATTTATCCTTCTCAACAGCTTCATGACCTTGCTGGTGGTGATCGCCGGCTGGCGCGTCATTCAAACCCGAGTCGCGCAGTACATGGCTGCATTCCTCATCATGGCTGGCCTGCTAAACGGCATGTTTTCCGCCCTAGATGCGTTACTGTTCTATGTATTCTTCGAAGGCATGCTGATCCCCATGTTCCTGATCATCGGCGTATGGGGCGGCCCGGACCGCGTGTACGCAGCGGTCAAGTTTTTCCTGTACACGCTGCTGGGCTCGCTCTTGATGCTGGTGGCATTTATTTATTTATACAATGCCTCCGGCGGCAGCTTTGAAATTCTCGGTTACTATAACTTGCCGTTGTCGTTTACTGAGCAGATTCTGATTTTCATTGCCTTTTTCCTTTCCTTCGCGGTGAAAGTGCCGATGTGGCCGGTGCACACCTGGCTGCCGGATGCGCATGTTGAGGCACCGACCGGCGGTTCCGTTATTCTCGCCGCCATTCTTCTTAAAGTCGGCGGATACGGTTTTCTGCGGTTTTCTCTGCCGATTACGCCCGACGCAAGTCACTACCTCGCCGGTTTTATGATTGCGCTGTCGCTGATTGCGGTGGTTTACATCGGCCTGGTAGCGCTGGTGCAGACGGATATGAAGAAGCTTATCGCATATTCTTCGATCTCGCACATGGGGTTTGCGACGCTGGGCATCTTTATTTTCAATTCTTACGGCATAGAAGGCGCACTGCTGCAAATGGTCTCGCACGGTTTTGTTTCAGGCGCGCTGTTTTTGTGCGTCGGCGTGCTCTATGACCGCATGCACACGCGCAACATTGCAGATTACGGAGGAGTGGTAAACAAGATGCCGGCGTTCGCCGCATTGTTCATGCTGTTTGCCATGGCCAACTCCGGGCTGCCGGGGACCAGCGGCTTTGTCGGTGAGTTTACGGTCATCCTCGGTTCGCTCAGGGCTAATTTTTGGTACGCGGCGTTGGCCGCGACAACGATGGTTTTCGGAGCTGCCTACACCCTGTGGATGTACAAGCGCGTCATTTTCGGCGCGGTAGCAAACAGCCATGTCGAAGCCTTACGTGACATCTCGCTGCGCGAAGCATTGGTGCTGGGTTTGCTTGCTTTTGCGGTCCTGGCAATGGGCGTTTATCCGAAACCGCTTTCCGAGGTCATGCACGCCTCGGTGAACAATTTGCTCATCCATGTGGCGCAAAGCAAGCTGTGAAAAAATGAGACGTAAGGTGCGAGGGGTAAAGTGAAATGACGTTTTCGTTTCCCGATTTGGCGCCGGCCTACCCGGAGATATTTCTCCTGGTGATGGTTTCGGTCATTCTGGTGTTTGATCTTTTTGTGAGCGATGAAAAGCGCTACCTGACCTATTCGCTCACGCAGCTTACTCTGCTTGGCTGCGCGATTATTACCGTTTCAGGAAGCAGTTACGAAGTGCGATACAGCTTCAATGACATGTTTGTCGGCGACCTGATGGCCGACGTACTGAAGGTGATGGTGTATCTTTCGGTAGCGATTGTGCTCGTGTATTCGCGCACCTATCTAATGTTGCGCGGAATATTTCGGGGCGAATTTTTCGCACTTACGTTGTTTGCCGCGCTGGGCATGATGGTCATGATTTCTGCGAATCATTTTCTGCCCTTGTACCTGGGCCTGGAATTGCTGTCCTTGAGCCTGTACGCGATGGTGGCGTTGCAGCGCGACTCGGCTATCGCGACCGAGGCAGCGATGAAGTACTTCGTGCTCGGCGCGCTTGCTTCGGGCATGCTGCTCTACGGGATGTCAATGATATATGGCGCAACGGGCTCGCTGGACATTCCCAAAGTGGCGCAGGCAATCCACAACGGGGTCGGGCACCAAACGGTGCTGGTATTCGGGCTGGTGTTTATCGTTGCCGGCGTGGCTTTCAAACTGGGCGCCGTTCCTTTCCACATGTGGGTACCGGATGTCTACCAAGGTGCGCCGACCGCGATTACCCTGTTCATCGGCTCTGCACCCGAGCTCGCAACATTTGCTTTTGCAATGCGCCTACTGGTTTTCAGTTTGCATGATTTGGTTGTTGACTGGCAGGGGATGTTGATTATACTCGCGGTGCTGTCCATGGCGATCGGCAACATCACGGCCATCGCGCAAAGCAATCTCAAAAGAATGCTGGCGTATTCGAGCATTTCACATATGGGTTTCATGCTGTTAGGGATATTGAGCGGCAGCGTGAACGGTTACAGCTCCTCTATGTTTTACATGCTGATTTATGTGCTGATGAGCCTCGGCAGTTTCGGCATGATTCTGCTGCTCTCGCGCGAAGGCTTTGAGGCTGAGAACCTGGATGATTTCAAGGGCCTGAATCAGCGCAACCCGTGGTATGCATTTATGATGTTGCTGCTCATGTTTTCCATGGCGGGCATACCGCCCACGGCGGGCTTCATTGCCAAACTTTCGGTGTTCCAGGCGGTGTTGGAGGCGGGCTACGTGTGGCTGGTCGTTGCCGCGGTGATATTTTCTCTCATCGGTGCATTTTATTACTTGCGTATCGTCAAACTCATGTATTTTGACGAGCCGGAAGACCGCGCGCCGATCCTGCCGCAGCCGGATGCGCGTGTCATGATGAGCGCCAACGGGCTCGCCGTGCTGTTGTTGGGCATCCTGCCTTACCCGCTTTTGGCATTGTGTGTGAATTCAATCGCCCACTCGTTGTGAGTGCAAGCTCTGGCGGCGGGTGAAAACCCTGCTGCTTTATTTCGGCGGCGCCGGTTTTCTGCCGGAGACGAACCGCAGCAAGGTGCATGATCAGGACGTGGGATCCTATACTGTGGCTTTGTGCCGGTTCCTGGCGTTCGCTTATGCTTTATTTGAATATCATTACCTCCGGAGAAAATTCTGATGCCATGAAAACCCCAAAAAACGACAGCGATTTTACCGAGACGGAGCTTTCCTCGAAGACGATTTACCGCGGCGGATTTCTGGAATTGAAAGAAGACCGGGTAAAATTACCCGATGGCAAAACGACCATCCGTGAATATCTTATACATCCGGGCGCGGTCGTGATCATCGCGGTGCTCGATAACGGCGCTCTGGTGCTGGAGCGTCAATACCGCTACCCCTTGCACGGCCATTTCTATGAATTGCCCGCAGGTAAGATAGAACCCGGAGAAGATCCGTTGCTTTGCGCGCAGCGCGAGCTGCTGGAAGAGACCGGCTTTGTTGCGCGGACCTGGCGCTATCTCGCCTCTGCGTATCCCTGCGTCGGCTATTCGACCGAGCGGCAGTTGTTTTATCTGGCTCAAGGTTTGACACACCGCGGAAGCCAGCCGGATGATGAAGAGTTCCTTGAGGTGCTCGAGGTGGGACTGGACACTGCTTTGGAATGGGTACAAGCCGGCAAAATAACGGACGGCAAAACCATCAACGGCTTGTTCTGGGCCGAAAAAATTCTTAATTTGCGGCCGGAGGCCAGGCCGTAATATTTAATCGTTTTCTTCAGGAGGTACGCTATGGCAAAGTATCTGATAAAAGCGTCATACACGCTGGAAGGAACAAAAGGGCTGCTCAAGGAAGGCGGTTCCGGCAGGAGATCGGCGGTGGCGCAAACGATCCAGGGGATGGGCGGGAAACTGGAAGCGTTTTATTACGCTTTTGGCGAGACCGACGTGTTTACGATTATAGACGTGCCAGATGCAGTTGCGGCCGCAGCGGTGAGTCTTGTCATTAACTCTAAGGGCGGCGCCCAGGTTTCCATCACCCCTCTGATTACACCGGAAGAAATAGATGCGGCATGCAAGAAATCGGTAGCGTACCGCGCGCCGGGGGCGTAACAGTAGGTTATTGCACCTGATACCCGATACGGTAAATCACGCCGGCCTGATCGTCGGAAACCAGCAGCGATCCGTCGGGCATGTTCAACACGTCGACCGGCCGGCCCCAGTTTTTTTCTCCCTGCAGCCAGCCTTGTGCGAATACTTCGTAGCTGTCGGGTTTGTTGTTCTTTAGCGTGACCAGCATCACGCGATATCCTGATTTTTTGCTGCGGTTCCACGAGCCGTGCTCAGCAATGAAAATTGCGTTACGGTATTTAGCGGGAAACATCGTGCCGGTATAGAAGCGCATTCCAAGCGCGGCGACATGCGCGCCAAGTTTAAGCGCCGGGGGAGTAAATTCGTTGCAGCTGTGCTTGGCGCCAAACTCAGGATCGGGAATGTCGCCCTGGTGGCAGTACGGGAAGCCGAAATTCATTCCCGCCTTGGGCGCATGATTGAGCTCATCCGAGGGTAGATCATCCCCCATCCAATCGCGCCCATTGTCGGTGAACCATAATTCCTTGGTTTGCGGATCCCAGTCAAAACCCACGGAATTGCGCACGCCGCGCGCAAAAACCTGGTATCCGCTGCCATCGGGCTTGATGCGTGAAATCAGCGCGTAGCGGTCGGGGTCAGGTTCGCAGATGTTGCACGGCGCGCCTACAGGAACGTAGAGCAGGCCGTCCGGGCCGAAGGCGATGAATTTCCAGCCGTGATGAGTCTCTTTGGGATATTTGTCGTTGACAACTATAGGCTTAGCGGGTGCAGATATGCTGGCCTCGATGTTGTCGTAACGCAAAATGCGGTTGATTTCCGCGACATACAGCGAGCCATGGCGATACGCCACACCGTTCGGCACATTGAGACCTTCGGCGATGACATGCACCTTCTGATCCCGGGTAATTGCGTAGACCTTGCCTTCGCGAACCGTGCCGACGAACACGGTGCCATCGGAGCCCAGCGTCATGGAGCGCGCGCCTGGGACTTGCGCGTAAACACTGATTGCAAAGCCTGGAGGCAGTTTGATTTTATCAAGCGGTAGCTCGATTGCGGCCGCATTTAAACAGGGAAACACTGTGAGCAACAGCAAACCGAGCGTGCCGGCGGTGCGCAGCGTCGCGATAATCGTATCTGAAATTGATTTGGCGGGCTTATTCAATGACGCCGAGCCGTCCGTTGTGGCTACCCATATACCAGAGCCTTCCCTGCGCATCCACGATCATTTTTCGGATTCCGACATTTTTTGACGGTAGTGATATTACGCGCATCGCGCCGGAGTGCGGGTCGAGCCGCACCACAGTATCGGTATTGATTTCATCAACCCACACCATGCCCGCGCCGTCAACGGTCACCGCGTAAGGCCCGCCTTCATCGCCGGCGGGGAGGGTGTATTCCTTGATGACTTTGCCTGAGGCAGTTTCAACTCGCGCGAGTTTGCCCGCGCCGTAAAGCGTGACCCACAGCGAACCATCGGGCGCCAGCGCCATGCGCCGGGGATGCGAATCCGGCTCCATTGGAAACTCCTCGATGGCGCCGGTTTGAGCATTGAGTCTACCCAGTTTATTTCCGCTGATTTCGCAGAACCACACATTGCCGGCCCGGTCTAGTGCGATTCCGTACGGGTTGCCCGATGCCCTGAATTCGCGGATGCGCCCGTTGTGCGTATCGAGACGGCCAATACGGTTGCCGCTCTGTTCGGTAAACCAGATGATGCCCATGCCGTCTGTGACCAGCGTGTGCGGGTCCCCGCCCGAGGGCGCTTGGAATTCAGCCACTTTGCCGGTGGCAGGGTTGAGCTTGCCAATAGTGCCATTTCCGTTGCCGGTGTACCACACCATGCCATCCTTATCCACCAGCAGCCCATGCGGATGCGTGCCGCGCGGCAGATCCCACTCCTTGAAGGTCTTGGTGCGGGTGTCGAAGCGCGCGATCTTGTCGGCGTGCATCACGGTAATGTAAATATTGCCGTCAGGCCCCGGCGCAGGATCGCGGGCGAATTTGGGTGTTGGCACCGGCCATTCGGTTACCTTGCCGGCGAAATTTGGATTGGCACCTGGAACGATGCCATAGTTCGAGCCGCCTGCCCAAGCGAGTAACGGGAGCAGCGCCAAGATTACTGCACAAAGGCCTGCGCTACCGACTTCTATTATCAGTCTGCCTCGCGCCATTTTGGCGGGCGCTTTTGAATGAACGCATCGATGCCTTCCGCAGCGTCGTCATCCATCATATTGCTAGCCATGACCTGGTTCGCGTACTGGTACGCCTGTTCCATGTTCATTTCCAGCTGCTTGTAAAACGTTCGCTTGCCCAGGGAAACGGCCGCGCGAGATTTGCCTTTAATCGCTGCAGCCAGCTTCATTACTTCCGAGTCCAGTTGGGCGGGCGGCGCTACACGGTTGACCAATCCCTGCTTCAACGCCGTTTGAGCATCGATAAAATCTCCGGTGAGGAGCATTTCCATTGCCTGCTTGCGCGGCATGTCACGTCCGAGTGCGACGCCAGGCGTGGAGCAGAACAGGCCCAAATTGACTCCAGAGGTGGCGAACCGCGCTTCAGTCGAGGCGACGGCGAGATCGCATCCTGCGACTAGCTGGCATCCGGCAGCGGTGGCAATGCCGTGCACTCGCGCAATGACCGGCTGCGGAATCTCAACCAACGTCATCATCATTCGGCTACAGCGTTTAAACAGGTCTTCGATAACGCCCGGATCGCGACTCGCTCGCATTTCCTTAAGGTCGTGGCCCGCGCAAAATGCCGGTCCTGCTCCCGCAATGACCACCACGCGCACGGAATGATTCTCGGCAATGCCGTCGAGCGCATCCTGCAGTTCGGTAAGGAGCGCGCTGGAGAGCGCGTTGAATTGCGCAGGGCGGTTCAGAGTGAGTGTAACTACACCGTCTGCATCGCGCAGCAGCACAAGCGGGTCACTGCTTGCGGTCGAAGCGGTTGCGGCAGTTGTCATGACGGAACCTTGAGGATCGGAGACTCATTATAAATCCTGTGTTGCGCTTTGACTATAAATCAAGCATTGCCTTTTGGTTTCGACCATGTGAAAATCTTCGAGCCCTGCAAAGGGGAGTAGCTTAATGGTGGCGCCAGGCCACCAACAGCAAAGCCGTCAGCACGGGATTACCTCCCCGGTTTTGCTGACAACTGCAACGGTTGCAAGCGAGACCTTCGCCAAGTCCGTCCGGCGTTTGCGGGCGGAACCATCGCTGATATCTAGGAGGTAATCGTCATGGAGCTGTTCTCGGCGCAGTTTTTCTCCGCGCTAATCGCTGTCGTCATTATTGATTTGATCCTCGCGGGCGACAACGCAATTGTAATCGCTATTGCGGCGCGCAATGTCGCCAAGCATTTGCAGAAACGCGCCATCATCTGGGGAACGGCGGGTGCTATCGTGGTGCGGGCAGCAATGACGTTATTCGTGGTCTGGCTGCTTCGAATTCCCGGCTTGTTGCTTGTTGGCGGGCTGCTCCTAATTTGGATTGGTTATCGCCTGCTGGTGCCGGCCAGGGAGGGAAAGCACTCGAAATCTGCGGTTGATACCTTTTGGGGTGCGATGCGAACTATTATCGTCGCCGACGCCGTGATGGGTTTTGATAACGTGTTAGGCGTGGCCGGTGCAGCTCACGATAGCTTTTTATTGGTGATTATAGGACTCCTGATCAGCGTGCCCATTGTGGTATGGGGCAGCACACTCCTTCTGAGCTGGATCGACCGTTTTCCGGGGCTTATATATATTGGCGCTGGCGTATTGGCGTGGACCGCCGCAAAAATGATCACCGACGAGCCGATACTGAAGGAGTTTTTGCTTCACCGGCCGGTCGCTGTATGGGCGATATATGCGCTCGTGACGGGCGGGGTATTGCTCTGCGGATATGCTGCAAACAAGCGCAAAACGAACCGCGATGGTCCTCGCTAAGCAATCGCCCCGATTACACGACTTAAATTTTAATTACCGCTGGACGTAAGGAACGGGTTTGGATTCCGATTGGCCCAGCGGACGGCCAAACGTGTACTGCGCCGGCTCCACAATTAAAGCCTTAGCCGAAGCTCCGACACTGCCACTGGGTATGGTAAACGGCAGGGCAATTATCCAGGTAGCTGTGCCTAGGACGGTTGCGACCAAGCTTAACGGCCTTACAATGACAAGGTCCTCACCCATG
The DNA here is from genome assembly GCA_035518095.1 of Burkholderiales bacterium. NCBI lineage: Bacteria > Pseudomonadati > Pseudomonadota > Betaproteobacteria > Burkholderiales > Burkholderiales bacterium. The sequence goes on from DATIXX010000074.1 coordinate 86,411, forward strand.
GTTTCGCCTGACGGCTGATCATAATCACTATACTCGTCAGCGCGGGCCAAGGTCGCTGTCAAGAGTACGAACACCGAAGCCAAAGCGCATAGCAACGATTTGTGAGAATTCATTGGGGTCTCCCTTTAAAACAGCTCCTTAACGTATAACTTGAGGAGTATTCGTTAACCATAATCTAACTATAGCCTAACTGCCAATAGCCTAAGCGAAAAATTCAGTTATGGCAAGGAACCCTTAGGGGTATCTATCGGGGAAGCTCGGAGTGTCGAAAATACGACTCCAATACATACCGGCGAGGATAAAGCAGCAAGCAGCTCAGGGTTCCCGATTTCACCGGGTATTTGACGGTTTGGCGCTCTTACCGATTTCGTTTGCAACTACGAATAGCCGCTAATGTTGCCCCCGGACCCGGCGCCGCGAGCTTTGCGCGCGCCCTGATATCTCGGTTCGCAGCTCGGACGTTGTGCAAACCAGGGCGGCTAGCGGATAATTTCCCTTGAAAACACAGAAAGGCAACACAATGAAGCTCTACGACCGGGAATTGTCCGGCAATGCATACAAAATTCGCCTGTTTTTCGCATTGCTTAATCAGAAATATGAAACGGTAAGCGTCAATTCAGCCGCAGGCGAGCAAAGACAGCCATGGTTTCTTAAGATCAACCCACGCGGACAAATACCCGTGCTGGAAGCGGAAGGCCGAACTATCTGGGATTCGACCGCGATACTGGTTTACCTCGCGCGCCGTTTCGGCGGCGAAAAATGGCTGCCGCTGGATGCCGAAGGCTTGGCGGAAGTCATGCAGTGGCTGGCGATGGCGCAAAACGAGATTCTGTACGGCTTGGCCCGCGCGCGCGCCATTGTGCTATTTAGCCGCAAAGCCGATTTAGCTGAGGCGCAAGCGGCGGGCCAGAATGCGCTCAAAATCCTGGAGCAGCATTTGCAGCAGCACGACTGGCTGGCGCTGGGGCGCCCGACCATAGCCGATATCGCCTGCTATCCTTATGTGGCGCTTGCCGAACAGGGCAAAATTCCTCTCGATCCCTATCCCGCGGTGCTTTCCTGGATGAAGCGCATCCAGTCGCTGCCCGGATTCGTAGGCATGCCGGGCTTGCGGATGATGTAACTTCTGAAGCGAATGGTGCGCATGATTTCGAACATTCTGATTACCGTTGCGGTTGCCTACCTCGCAATGTGCCTGTTGTTGTTCTTTTTTCAGTCGCGGTTTGTTTACTTTCCGGAATTCGGCAGGCATGATGCCGCTACCCCGCGTGATGCCGGACTGGAATATCAGCAGGCGACAATTAGCGCACCGGGGGAAAATCTCAACGCCTGGTTTGTACCGGCACCGCAAGCACGCGGCGTGGTGCTGTTCTTTCACGGCAATGGTGGGAGCATTGCGCACCGGCTCGAATACCTGCCGATGTTTCAGCAACTGGGTTTTTCGGTCTTGATTTTTGATTACCGGGGATTTGGCAAGAGCGGCGGCAAGCCTTCGGAACAAGGTACTTACCAGGACGCCGAAGCGGCATGGAAATATCTACTGGAAACGCGGCACATCGCGCCTTCTTCAATCGTGCTTTACGGCGAATCGCTCGGAGGCGCGGTTGCCGCTTGGTTGGCGGCCCGCGTAAAGCCGCGCGCCCTGATTATTGCTTCGACTTTAACGTCTGTGCCGGACCTGGCCGCAAAACACTATTACATGTTTCCGGTGCGCCTGCTGACGCGTTATCAGTACAACACCCGGGAATATCTGCAGGCTGTGACCTGCCCGGTATTGATCCTGCACAGCCGTGAGGACGAAATCGTCCCGTTTGTGCATGGCGAGCGCTTATTTGCAGCCGCGCGCGAACCCAAACAATTTCTGGAAATTCGCGGCGATCACAACACCGGCTTGTTTCAGAGCCGCGATTTGTGGATGAAAGGCGTGGGCGCATTTCTTGACCGGTATTTCAGTACCGGGCGCCGGGTGGAACGCATCGAAAGCGTTAATGAGGACGGGACATGAACGCGATGCAACAGCAGCTGGTGCGCGCCAACGGCGTGCGCTTTAACGTTTGGACGGCGGGAGAAGGGCCGCCCCTGCTGTTGCTGCACGGCTACCCGGAAACCGCATTGATGTGGCGCAAGATCGTGCCGCAGCTGTTGCCCAATTACCGCGTCGTGTGCCCCGACCTGCGCGGCTACGGCGACTCGGACAAGCCGCGCGACGGCTACGACAAACGCACCATGGCGCTCGATATGAAGTTGCTCATGGAAGGGCTGGGATTCAAGCGCTACGCGGTCGTGGGCCATGACCGCGGCGCTCGGGTGGGGCATCGCTTTGCGCTTGATCACCCGGATGCAGTGGAGAGGCTGTGCGTGATTGACATCGTGCCGACGCATACGATGTTCCGCAGCACCAACAAGGAACTGGCAGTTTCCTACTGGCACTGGTTTTTCTTCCAGGTTCCCGATTTGCCCGAAGTACTCATCGCCTCGCAGCCGGAAGCCTTTCTGCGCTTCGTTTTCCGCGCATTGGGTATTGTGCCCGGAGCCATTGATGAGCCCGTCATGCAGGAGTATCTGCGCGCGTTCAAACTGCCCGGGACGCAGCGCGCTACCCTCGAGGATTACCGCGCAGCTGCGACCATTGATTATCAACAGGACGAACAGGACCTGGGCCGCAAAGTTACTTGTCCAGTACTCGCGCTGTGGGGCGAGCGCGGGCGCATGCATCCTTTATTCGATGTCCTGGCGACGTGGCGCGAGAAAGCGCAGCGGGTGGAGGGGAAAGCGCTGCCGAGCGGGCATTTCATACCGGAAGAAGCGCCTGAGCCGTTGCTCGCTGAACTCCTGCCGTTTCTGCAACGAAAATTTTGAATGATGCCGCAACATGTCTTTGACCGCGCGGCCAAAGGAAGCGGTTATCGTGGTGCATGGGCTGTGGGTGAGCAGCTGGGTCATGCGCTTGCTGGCTTACCGGCTTGGACGCCGTGGGTATGCGGCGAGCTGTTTTTCGTACGACTCGACGCGCGCCACACTTTCGCAAAACGCGCTGCTTCTCGCGCGCGCGGCCGCCGAGCTGGACGCGAATACTGTGCACCTGCTCGGTCACAGCCTTGGCGGGGTGGTGATCCTGCAAATGCTGAAAGAAAATGCTTACGCGCGCATCGGGCGCATTGTGCTGTTGGGCGCGCCTTGCAACGGCAGCTACGCTGCGCGCGCGGTGGCTAAGATCGCAGGGGGGCGCTGGCTGCTCGGGCCAAGCGCATTGGCCCACGAAAATTACTCCGGCATCGCGGGAAACTTTGAGATCGGAGGCATTGCGGGAGACCGCGGACTGGGTCTGGGAAGGCTGCTGATTCGCGGATTGCCGCGCCCCAATGACGGTGTTGTCACGGTTGACGAAACGCGCTTGAAAGGAATGAGGGACCACATCGTGATGAACCTTAGCCATTCGGGCATGCTGTTCTCTTCCCGCGCCGCGCGCGAAATTTGCGCTTTCCTCAAGGGTGGCCGCTTTGCGCACCACTGAAACGCGCAAGCGTTTATTTCTTCTTCTGCTCGTGCCGCTATTGGGCAGTTGCGTCAATATGGGATACTACTTGCAGTCCGTCGGCGGGCAAACGGGGATTCTGGAGAAAGAACGGCCGATTGAAACGGTCCTGTCTGATCCAAGCACGCCACCCGATCTTAAGCGCAGGCTGGAAAATGTTTTGCGCATTCGGGAATTCGCGAGCCGCGAACTCGCACTTCCAGACAACCGCAGCTTCCGAAGTTATGCAGACCTGGGCCGGCCTTATGTGTTGTGGAACGTTTTTGCAGCGCCCGAGTTCTCGGTAAAACCGAAAGAATGGTGCTTCGTTTTTGCGGGCTGCGTCAGCTACCGCGGCTATTTCTCAGAAAGTGACGCATATCGTTTTGCCGATAATCTGCAAATCGATGGCTACGACGTTTATGTGGCGGGCGTTCCAGCATACTCCACCCTCGGCTGGTTTAATGATCCTGTACTGAATACTTTTATTTATGATCCGGAGACCGAAGTAGCGGGTCTGATTTTCCATGAGCTTGCGCACCAAGTCCTGTACGTGCAGGACGATTCCACGTTTAACGAATCATTTGCGGTCACCGTGCAGGAGGAGGGCGTATCGCGCTGGCTTGCAAAATATGGAACTCCCGAGCAACGTCAAGCGCACGATGTCGCACTACAGAGAAAGGACGATTTTATCCAGCTGGTAATGAAATACCGCAGGATGCTGGATGAGCTCTATCGCTCGGATATCAGCGACGAAAAAAAGCGGGAAAACAAGCGCCAGATTTTTAACGAATTCAAGCAGGGATACGCAGAGCTCAAGAAAAAATGGGGCGGTTATAGCGGCTATGACCAGTGGTTTCCGCCGGTGCCGAATAATGCCTACCTGGCTTCGCTCACCACCTATACCCAGCTTGTGCCCGAGTTCCAAAAGCTGCTCGCGAAAAATGAAGGAAATCTTGCAAAGTTTTACCAAGCGGTGAAGGAGATTGCGAAACTCCCTGAAAAAGAGCGGCTCGCAAAGCTCAAGGAGGGATGAATTGACGCCGGGTGGCTGGGATCCGTTGTTCCTTATGCGTTCCGCAATGTTCGAGGCGCTCAGGCCCGCCGGATTTTCGTTATCGGGACTCACGGATTGGCCCAGCCTCGGCGATTACGCGAATCTGCTGCAAGACAGGGGAATAGCGAACGCCAATGGCTTGCCGCTGCGTTTCGTTGCGCAAGGTACAAGAACCGAGAATCCGGAGGATAAATACGAAGCGCGGATTTATTTAAAGGGCGAGGTGCAAGTACGAAACGAAAGCTGGCACGATCTGTTTAATGCGCT
>DATIXX010000075.1 GCA_035518095.1 Burkholderiales bacterium
GGCCCGCTGCTGCCTGAATTACTCGTGGCAGCATTTAGGCCGGCGGTACCCAAAGTTACACTTGCGAAATTGCCGTTGCCGCCGCCGGTAAGGAGGCCATACTGGCTGCTGCCTCCGGGATTCCATTGGCAGATGCGAGAGTCGTTGTTGCCCCATAATGCGAAATTACCCTGGACGACTCGCAGCAGCGGAGGATAGCTGGCGGTGCTGAGGTTTTCGGACGCACTCCCTTGGGCTGGAGATGTTAGGTTGCAAAAGGAAATGCCGGTTTTCGTAAGATCGGTCAGGTTCCAGGTGCTTCCGCTGGAACCGGTCCCACTCAAGCCGGTTGGATGGTCAACTGCAAGCGTGAATCCAGTCGTGCTGGAGCCGGACGTATTAGCGGTAGCGCAATCAGGTTGGTCAGTCTGCCAAACCATGCCGACCATGTACTTAGAGGTATTGCCCGAGAGGTTGACCTTGACCTGGTCGCCTCTGCATACGGATATGCCCGGGGCGCGGAAATAATATAAATATTTAGTCGTGAAATTGTTGGTACCTGAAGGAAGAACTGTGGCGCTGCTGCCAATGGCGACGCTATTGTTACTGGTGCCGTAACTGCAAGTAGTGGGGCTGCCGGAGCAAGAGGGCGCTGTTGTTGTGCTTCTTACAGTAACAGATGTTCCACCCGTGGGCGTGGTTGGCGGATTATAAGGGGTAAGCTTGGCGATGTCTGAGCCTGCGTAGAACCTGCTAAAGGCGTGGCCGTCGGGCGGCAAAAGATCGCGCTCAAGTATTGTCGTTGTAGACGTATCGGTTGAGCGCTTACCGCCATAGAGGAGTTTGCGCACTACGTCCATCCGGGCCATGGTGACCCAGTTTAAAAAATTGCCGCTCCAAGCTACGCCAACTCCACTAACAGTAGTGCCGCTGCTGTTGACGTACGAATTACAGTACTTGTTGTTCGCGACCGAGATGCCCAGTGGGTAAAATCCGCCCCCGGGTACTTGTGCTCCCGAAGTGTCGTAGGCATAGCACTTAATGGAATCGAAATAGCCGTAATAGTTGTTGGCGTGCCAATAGGTGGTCTCGTAGGAATCGACCACGCCGTTGCCGTCGAGGTCGGTGTAGTCGTTGTACGCTTTGTAATGCAGCTGGTGGTCCTTGGTGACATCCAGCATCACGATGGGCTTGACGTTGGAGTTGATATAAAGCGGCACATTATCCAGGTTCAAACTTGCCGCTCGCCCGCCTGCTGAAAAAGCGGCGAAGCAACCTAGTAATAGGAGCGCTGCAATCTTTTCTGACTGCAGGTTAAGCCGTTTAGGAAATTTCATTTTGCTTCCCCTTCCCCGAAATCAATGACTGTTGCAAATGGTCACAATTAACGCTTTCTTTTTTTCACGTCTGGATTATCGCAGCGGTTAAATTAGGTCTCAAGCTAAATCTGATAAAAGGCTATTCTGCAAGGACAAGCGGCTTGAGAAATTGAATGAATGTGAAATTTGTCACGATATTTTTATCCGTTTTTTTGAGGTCTTTCAATCCTATTTGACGGTTGCTCCGAGGGCATTTCGTGGCTCAGGATGAGTCGCAATGCATTGACAGCCCGACAAAGTTTCGATAGCTTCAACGAAAGATCATCCCTGAGCACAGGTTGGCGCGCGACAAAAGAGTTCGTTAATTTTCGGTTTCGTGGTTTCTGTTGGGGCGGAATTATTGGCTTGTTAATCCAGATGATGTAAATGACCGGAGAATGAATATGCAACGAATAAGAATTGGTTTGTGCTGTCTCGCAATAACTCTCTTGTTGAACGGTTGCGGCACGACCGGTGGCAACACTCCGGTAACAAAACGACAGGCCATTCTCAACATGAGAGAGCAGGTTCTGTCGGAACTCTACAAAGTTCATCCACAGGCAAGAGTTGAAGTTGCATCTGCGCCTGGCTACGCTGTATTCAGCAACTGGAACGTTTACCTGTTTTTTGTCAGCGGCGGCAGCGGTTATGGCGTGGCTAAAGACAATCGAACGGGCAAAAATACGTATATGAAAATGGGAGAACTTGGCGCGGGGTTGGGACTGGGTGTAAAGGATTTCCGCGCCGTATTTATTTTCAACAAGCGCTCGGTCATGGAGCAGTTCGTCAACAAAGGTTGGGAATTCGGGGGGCAAGCCGATGCCGCGGCCAAAGCCGGCGAGAAAGGCTACGCGTTAGGAGGCCAAGGCGTGGTCAGTGACATCACCATTTACGAATTGACCGAAAGCGGGCTGGCACTCCAGGCAACGGTGGAAGGAACCAAATACTGGAAGGACGCCGATCTTAATTAATGAGCTGAGCGGGGCGCCGAACCGCTCCGCAGCAACGGCTCAATAAGTTCATTCAAAGCAAGGCCGCTCATTTTCCTTATTCGTTAAGTACCAGCCGCCCACAGCATGGCTGCACCTGAAATTAACATCAGTCCTTCCATTAAGAGACGGAATTGTTCGGGCTCCAGCTTAAGCACAAATCGTTTGGCAACGAATGTGCCGCCCATCAGTGAAAAGCCGGTGATGAGACCCTTGAGAATTATATCCGTCGGCAGGGCGCCGAAACTGCGGAACACGACCGCTTTGCTCACATAGACGGCAAGTGAACTCGCGGCTTCGGTCGCGAGAAACGCGCCCTTGGCTAGACCATAGGCGAGGAATATCGGCACCGAGATCGGGCCGGTCGTGGCAACGATTCCTGTTATGTAGCCAATAAGCAGACCCGCGATTGCAAGCTGCCAGACCCGGATTTTTAATTTATGCGCCACCATCCAGCGGCGCGCGGGAATCATTGCAATAAAAAAAATGCCGAGGGCGACCTCGATAACGCGCGGCGGCAATATCAGCAACGTTCTAGCTCCCAGCGCCGCACCCGGAATGCCGGTGACTGAATAAGCCGCGCAAGCGCGCCAATCGACATCGCGCCACCAGGCGATAATGCGCGAGAAGTTGACCATGATTGCCGCAATAGCCATGATCGGGACTGCTTGCCGTGGACCGTATGCAATGACAAGCACCGGCATCAGCATGATCGAAGAGCCGAAGCCGACGATGCCGCTGAGCGTGCCTGCGACCAGGCCTATGGTAAGGATAAATAACAATTCCACGCCGAAGTCTTTCAGAACGTTAACGCCATGATGGGCGGCGGGTGCGCCACGTTGGAAATAGTAAGGCACTTCGCGCCAGTCAGCACGAGTGCCGCGCCAGGTATTAACCTACCGAGAAACCATGCGCATCGATTTGTGGTAAATTTGTCGAAGTTGCTCTAAAAGGCGGTCGCTTAAGATATGTTGCAACGCGCTAACGTTGCGAAATGGATTCATTCTGCTGATTAAGTGAGGAGGAGCCCACGATGAAACAACACCAGCTTGTCGTTCTAATTACTGTCACTTTGATCACCGGTCTCACTGCCTGCGGACGTGAAAGTGCTTCTACGGCCAAAACGCCGGCTGCGGCTCCCGCAGCGGAGCCGAAAGCGCCGCTTTACACGGTGGTGGACGGTAACTTAGTCGACCCGAAAACTCTGGAGGGCTGGCATACCTGGCGCGCCATGGATTGCGAACGCTGCCACGGGGCGCAACAGCAGGGACTGGTCGGCCCTTCGCTTATCGAGGGTCTGAAAAAGCTCACCAAAGAACAATTTGAAACCACGGTCCTCAATGGCCGGCCCGGCACCATCATGCCGTCGTTTAAGGCATCAAAAACGGTAACTACGAATATTGACAATCTATACGCTTATCTCAAAGGGCGTTCCGACGGCGCCATCAAACCGGGGGATCTGCACCCCATTAAGAAGTAATCCAAATCAGGCCGCCGCAGGGCCGTAGCGCGCGTCACTGAACAGCGCGCGGGCGGTTTATTCTCATACTAAAGCTCGGCGCGATGCGGACAGCAGTTTGACGCTCGACCGGTGTTTGGAATTCCGGCTGCAGAACCCCGCGTGCGGCGATAGATAGGGAAGTCTAACTGAAAGCAGAGTAGGCTGCACTTGCGACGTCGCAGTGCAGGTGGCTCCCCGAGTAGGGCTCGAACCTACGACCTGCGGATTAACAGTCCGTCGCTCTACCAACTGAGCTATCGGGGAATTTGTGGGCGTCTGGGCGGCGTTAATGTTAGCTTTTTGGGGCGCCACGGTCAATCAAACGCACGAACACAACAGGGTGATTGCCGATGAAATGGCGCACCATGTGATAGCCGGCGCTGCTGGCGTCGCAACGCTTCTGAGTCCGATGCCGGAAATCCTAGTGGGTCTCGAGGCCGCAAAATTGTTGAAAACGCGCTTAGCGCCAAAGACAGCGTCGGCCAGGACACGAAACCAAATAAATTGGCCGGATCAAATCAACGCCTGCCGGATACGCTCCATCGCCTGTTTCAGGTTTTCCATGGACGTCGCAAAAGACAGCCGGATATAACCTTCGGCACCAAACGCCGAACCCGGCACGACCGCAACCCCTTTTTCCAGAAGATATTCGCAAAAAGCGAGATCGCTGCCGCTTTTGAGCGCACCTTTAGCGTGCAGCTTGCCGATCGCCGTGCGCATATCGGGAAATGCGTAAAATGCTCCGCCGCTCGGCAAGCATTTTACTCCCGGCACGCTGTTCAGCTTTTCCACGACAAACGCGTGCCGCTCGCGGAACGCTTTCACCATTGGCGTGATACAGGATTGGTCCCCGTTTAATGCCGCTTCTGCAGCCGCTTGCGAAATCGAGGCAGGATTGGAGGTACTTTGGGACTGTACGTTTTCCATCGCAGTGATGATGGTTTCCGGCCCGCCGGCATAACCGATGCGCCAACCGGTCATCGCATACGCTTTGGACACGCCGTTCAATACCATGGTGCGCGAATAGAGGTCGGGACACGCATTCAGAATATTCACGAATTTGCCGTCCTTGAGCAGAATATGTTCGTACATGTCGTCGGTCGCGATCAGCACCTGCGGGTGTTTGCGCAGCACATCACCCAGTTCTTTCAGTTCGTGCAGTTCGTAGACTGCACCGCTGGGGTTGCTCGGGCTATTGATCACCAACATGCGTGTTCTTGGGGTAATTTTCGCTTGCAATTGTTTGGCGGTGATCTTGAATCCCTGTTCGATTCCTGCTTCTATGACCACCGGCTTACCTTCCGCAATCAGCACAATGTCCGGGTAGGATACCCAGTAAGGCGCGGGGATGATGACTTCGTCGCCCGGATTGATATGCGCGAGCACCAGGTTAAAGAAACTCTGCTTGCCGCCACACGAAACCAAGATCTGCTTGGCGGTATAGTCCAGGCCATTATCGCGCTTGAACTTGGCGATGACGGCATTTTTCAGGCCCGGGGTGCCGCCCACCGGGGTGTACTTGGTAAGCCCTTTGTTGATCGCGGCAATCGCCGCCTCCTTGATGTGCTGGGGCGTGTCGAAATCCGGCTCGCCGGCACCGAGGCCGATGAGGTCCTTGCCTTCAGCCTTGAGCCTTGCGGCGCGGGCCGTTACCGCAAGTGTGGGGGAGGGCTTGATCAGTTGTACGCGTGCCGAAAGTTCCAATTGCAGTATCCCCATGGCTGGTTGCAACGCCTGACATTGTCGGCGTGGTAAAATTAAATGTTTGAAACTTTAGTCAACTTTTACATTCATATGAAGCTGGACATAACTTGGGGTAGGGGTCTCAGACGACCACTACCCCAGTTTCACAACTGCCAATACGAATGGGATTATTTTACCTGTGATTGTCACTTTCCCCAAGAGTCCTTACAAGCTGCATGAACCGTTCAATCCATCGGGCGACCAGCCGGAGGCCATCGCGCAGTTGGTAACGGGAGTCCAGGACGGGCTGGCCTATCAAACGTTACTCGGCGTGACGGGCTCCGGTAAAACGTACACCATGGCGCATGTGATAGCCACGCTCGGCCGCCCGGCGCTCGTGCTTGCGCCGAACAAAACGCTCGCAGCACAGCTTTACGCCGAATTTCGCGAGTTCTTCCCCGAGAACGCGGTCGAGTATTTTGTTTCCTATTACGATTATTACCAGCCGGAAGCGTATGTGCCTTCACGCGATCTGTATATCGAGAAGGACTCCAGCATCAACGAACATATCGAGCAGATGCGGCTTTCCGCCACCAAATCGCTGCTGGAGCGCGACGACAGCGTAATTGTCGCCACGGTATCGGCGATTTACGGCATCGGCGATCCGGTGGATTATCATGGCATGATCCTGCACTTGCGGGAAAAAGAGAAAGTTTCGCAGCGCGATGCAATCAAGCGTCTCGCTGAGATGCAGTATGAGCGAAACGAGCTCGAATTCAGGCGCGGCACGTTCCGCGTGCGTGGCGACGTGCTGGATATATTTCCCGCAGAAAACTCAGAAACCGCGCTGCGGGTGACCTTGTCCGAGGATGAAGTTGAAGGCCTGTCGCTGTTCGATCCCTTGACCGGCCATATCCTGCAGCGGGTTGGCCGTTACACCATTTATCCTTCCAGTCATTACGTTACGCCGCGCGAGACCACGCTGCGCGCTATCGAGGCAATCAAGGCGGAATTGCGCGAGCGTATCGAGTTTTTCCAGAAGCACAATAAACTCGTGGAAGCGCAGCGCATTGAGCAACGAACTCGTTTCGATCTCGAAATGCTTAACGAACTGGGTTTTTGCAAAGGCATCGAAAACTATTCGCGCCACCTGTCCGGCAGAACAGAAGGTGAGCCGCCCCCCACGTTAATTGATTATCTGCCGCCCAGCGCCCTAATGATCATTGATGAGAGCCATGTCACCATACCGCAACTCGGCGGCATGTACCGCGGCGATCGTTCGCGTAAGGAAACACTGGTGGAATACGGCTTCCGGCTGCCGTCGGCTTTGGATAACCGCCCGCTGCGTTTCGACGAATTTGAAGGACTCATGCGCCAAACTATATTCGCGTCTGCGACTCCCGCGGAATACGAGCAAGAGCATGCAGCGCAGGTGGTGGAGCAGGTGGTGCGCCCGACCGGGCTGGTGGATCCACGCGTCGAAGTGCGTTCTGCCGCAACACAAGTGGACGATTTGCTTTCCGAGGTGAACGCGCGCGCGGCGCTGCGAGAACGTGTTTTGGTTACCACACTCACTAAACGCATGGCGGAAGACCTGACGGATTATTTCGCCGATCACGGGGTGAAAGTGCGCTATCTGCACTCGGACATCGAGACCGTGGAAAGGGTTGAGATCATCCGGGATCTGCGGCTGGGGGAATTCGACGTGCTGGTCGGCATTAATTTGCTGCGTGAAGGGCTGGATATCCCCGAAGTTTCGCTGGTTGCGATACTGGATGCCGACAAGGAAGGATTCTTGCGCTCGGAACGCTCGCTGATCCAAACCATAGGACGCGCAGCCAGGCATATCAATGCCACCGCAATTCTGTACGCCGATACCATCACCGGCTCAATGCGCCGCGCTATTGATGAAACCGAGCGGCGGCGTAAAAAACAGATGCGTTATAACCTCGAGCGCGGCATTACACCGAAAGGCGTGAGCAAGGGCATCAAGGACATGATAGACGGCATTTACGATCCGCAACTCGCGCAGCAGGAACTCAAGGCGGCGCAAACCGAAGCGAATTACCAGGCGATGAGCGAGAAGCAACTTACCAGAGAAGTGAAGCGGCTGGAAAAGGAGATGCTTGCCTGTGCAAAAAATCTAGAGTTCGAGCGCGCCGCGGAACTTCGCGACCATCTGAAGGAACTGAAACAGAGACTTTTTGGGGTGGCGGAATCCACTTGATTGCCGCGTGCAAAAGGGGCGTGAAATGTGCGTCTCGGATTATATTTCACTGGAAAGAGAGCTTTTGCCAGGAATTTAACGAGGAACTTGACCGAGTTAAGGGAGAGTGATGATTAACGTTTCAAAGGCCGGCGTCAGGGTAATTTTCTTGACAGGTGTTGCTTTGTTCGTTGTTGCGACCACGTCAGGTTGCGACAACAGCAGCAACGCAAAAACGGCGAATCAAGCGGCGCCGGCGGCCGTCGTCACGATAAGTCAGCCAATCCACAAGAATGTGGTGGAATGGGACGAGTACACCGGCAGGCTGGACACCGTGCAAACGGTTGAAGTGCGCCCTCGGGTAAGCGGCTACATTTCCCAAGTAAATTTCAAGGACGGTGCAAAGGTCAAGAAGGGCGAATTACTATACGTCATTGATCCGCGGCCGTTTGTCGCAGAGCGCGACCGTGCCGCAGCCGAGGTCGACCGCAGTCGGGCACAGCTTGAGCTTGCGAAAAACGACTTGGCGCGGGCGGAGGGACTTTTCAAATCGCACTTCATATCGGCGGCGGAATACGATAATCGCAGCAAAAGTGTCAGCCAGCTGGAGGCGGCGCTGCGTTCGGCGGAGGCCACGCTGGAAGAGGCGAAGCTCAACGTGGAGTTCAGCCAATTGCGCTCGCCCATTGACGGTCGCATCGGCAGAACGCTTAAGACCGTGGGCAACCTCGTGACTGGCGGCAACAATTCCGGTGAAGCAACGCTGCTTACCACAATCGAATCCACGGATCCCATTTATGTGTACTTTAATGCCGACGAAGAATCGGTATTGAAGTACCTGCGGCTTGCGCGTGAGGGACTGCGTAAATCCGCGCGCTACGGGCCAATCCCAATCGAGCTCGAGCTCGCCGACGAAAAAAATTTCCCACACAAGGGTTACACCGATTATGTGGAACCGCGAGTCGATCCCGCCACCGGCACGGTGCGGGCACGCGGTGTTTTCCCCAACCCGGACGACCAGCTCGTCCCTGGTTTTTTTGTGCGCGTGCGCATTCCAGCCAGCGGCGCCTATCCTGCGCTGCTGATTTCAGACGCAGCAGTTGGCGTAGATCAGGAAAAAAAATTTGTGTTGGTCGTGAATAAAGACAATGTGGCGGAATACCGTACCGTTAAACTTGGTCCTTTCATTGACGGCTTGCGCGTGATCCAGCAGGGATTAAAGCCCGACGACTGGGTGATTGTAAACGGCCTCCAACGCGT
>DATIXX010000076.1 GCA_035518095.1 Burkholderiales bacterium
GCGTGATGTACACCGACAAGCACCGCCGCTATGAGCGCGGCGAAGACCAAAGGAAGAAGAATCCAGCCCAGCGGCTGCGCCCAAACCGCTACGAGCGCGACGCAGGCCGCGACCGGTATGACAAGACTCCAAGCTGGTACAGCGAGAAATTTGCGGAACACCGCAAGCGCTCCCTCATCGTTACGCCCAACAGTTATTCACCAGACAGGCCAATCAGGACTTTATCAATAATAGGGAAAATTTGGATCAGAGGCGAATTAATTCGCGATGCCAATCTATCCAGAATTACCACGCGATGAAAAACACCGCTTCAATTAATCGGCGGTCATAGGTCCGAGCCCGAATCGCCGATCCACGACTGAAAGTCCGCAATATACACGCAAAGCAGACGTTTAACGTTTAACGTGGACGGACTCAACGCCGCGGTAGACTTTTACCCGAAGCACCGACGTACCCCGCCGTAACGTGCCTCTTTGACAGATCATGACCTCAATGTTGCCACAAGGCGCTTTGGATTGCGCAGAAGTTCCAGCGCATCGAGGATGTTATTGCTGACGATATCGGCGCTCGCGAGCGCTTCTGCTGCGCCACCCTCACGTTGGATGAGCGCGATGCCAAGTGCCGCAGCGCTCAGCATCTTGCGGTCGTTACGGCCATTGCCGATGGCGACGACCGAATTAGCTCCCAGCTCCGACACAAACCGGAGCTTGGCCTCGGCCTGCAATTCAACCGGTGTGATGGTGAGGTTGATGGGTAGTTCAGCGAGTTGTGCCTTAGCAAGCCCGAAAGTATCGGCGGTAATAACATGAATACAAATGCTGGGTGCAAGGCTAACGAGTGCCTCCGCAACGCCACGCAACAGTTTGCCATCGAGCGCTAGCGTGCCGTTGTAGTCCGAGACGAGGTGGGACAGGTTGAGCTTGCGGAAGCCGGGAACCTCGATTGAGATCATGAGATAGAGATGTAGGACCTATGCTTCAGGAATATTCTCGGCCTGTTGAACCACGTTCGCAATGCCGTCTTGTGGAAAATCATGAGATATGACGGGCTTTGATGAGTATTAGTAATCAGCCGCCAACCGCCCGTTTGCGGATGGTTGCTTTACAAGTCAAAGCGGTCATTTCCGCTGCCTCTTTATTTGACTCATTGCTTTGAGCACGGGTCGAAATGGCATCCAACTACGCAAATAGGCAAGGATTCAGTGTCCGCGTAGGCGTAAAATCTTTTCTTTAATGTATCCTAGGATACCGTATTACTCGAACGGGGATGTTGAGAAAGATCGTGTCGAATAGTAATTACGCGCATAAGGTACAAACGTCAGCAGTCTCGAACCATTTCGGTCGGATGGAGTGGGCAGGAGCGTTCGGCGATCTGGGCACACTCATACCATTCGTCGTTGCATATATTGGCCTCCTGAAAATGGACCCTTACGGGATCCTGCTCGCGTTCGGGGTGGCGAAAATCGTTTCGGGTCTCTACTACAAAACGCCCTTTCCTATTCAGCCGATGAAAGCTATCGGCGCAGTCGCAACGACCCAAGCGGCACAAACCCTCACTATCACCCCCAACGCTGTATACGGGGCGGGGATAGTCACCGGAATTATTTGGCTATTGTTGGGCGTGTCCGGTACGGCAAAGAAGGTGGCTGATCTGGTAAGTCGCCCCGTCGCCGTCGGGATCGTTATGGGCCTCGGCTTGAGTTTCATGCTCGAGGGCATCAAGATGATGTCGCATGGTTGGCTGCTCGGTGGGGCCGCGTTATTCGGCACAATGCTGCTACTGACTAACCGCGCTGTGCCTGTAATGTTCCTGCTACTTATCGTCGGCGCGTTCTCCGCAGTAGTTCAAAACCCCGCGCTATTGAACGAGCTTGAAAAAATAGGCATCGATTTCAGAACGCCGTCATTCGCTCTTAGCGGGATGACGTGGAAAGAATTTGTAATTGGGACCGTGTTCTTAGCATTGCCTCAAGTCCCGCTCACGCTCGGAAATGCAATCCTGGCGGTAACCGAGGAAAACAACCGCTTATTTCCAAACCGGAAGGTGACGGAGAAGACCGTTGCGATTTCAACCGGCATCATGAACCTGCTCGGCCCAATCATTGGGTCAGTGCCGATGTGTCATGGCGCGGGAGGTATGGCGGGGCATGTGCGATTCGGAGCTAGGACAGGCGGCGCGTTGATCATAATGGGCGTTCTTATCCTGGTCATCGCTCTGTTCTTCAGCAGTTCCGTTGAGACAATTTTTAAAATTTTCCCGGCACCGATTCTTGGGGTAATCTTGTTCCTGACGGGCGCTCAGCTCGCACTCGGCTCATGTGACTTCGGAAAAACAAAGAACGATCGTTTTGTGAGCCTAATCACGGCGGCATGCGCAATGTGGAATATCGGTTTGGCGTTCGTCCTCGGGATACTGACATACCACTTTCTGAAGCGCGGGTGGATAAGGCTGTAGGGCTACAACCTAATGGCCGGTTTTGCCGGGAGCTACAAGTTCAAGTTGATACAAAGCGAGCGCGTCACGTCACTCCCCCAATGGAACGGATTGTTGGGCCCGCTGGTCATTCGGATGTTGCATCCGCGCCGTGCTCTGACAACTGCGCGCCAAACCACCTGTGAATTGCGGTAAGCAAATGAAGGTCCGTTGTTTTAAACGTGATTTCTGCGCCGGTGGGTAATGCCGAATACGAAATTTTTATTTTTGCGGCACCGGCTTCTAATTCCTTTAACCCCGGCATATCCGCGCCGTGCAGTGATGCCGGATCGGAATAGTTGCCACGTTGAAACGCTTCTGCTTCATGCTGAAGGTGCCGCTGAATCAGCGCCACCTGATCCGTTGCCGCCGGGTCTTTGACGATAACTCGCTCTACGCCGCCAAAGTCCGTCATTCGGAAGATGTGGGTTGTCTTGGTGAGGTCAAAGGGCATAACGCTTTGACCCATTCGGTGAATGTGCTCTTGCTTGGTCTGGGCCACGGCGATCGTGCAGCCGAAAACCAGAAAAAGCGCGATAAATCGACTGTAATCCTGAATCTGCCGCGGATGTTTAGTCATTGTGTACCTCGTTGGTCCGCGGGCGCGAAGGTCCAAAGGTAATAAAGCCGAAATCAACGCCGGGATATGAATCAGTAATACTGACGGCAGCAATCATAGCCTAATGACACGAAATGTGAGTACTTCGTCGTTTTTGCGTGCTTACTTATAAGAACTTCGAAATATATCGGCGTCAACCTTAGCCCTACCTCGCTTAGAAGACCCCGGAGGAAGAGCGAGAGCGAAGGGGCAAAAATTCGGCATTCGGTGAATGGATGGTTTTGGTCGTCAGGCGTCATGAAACTCAAGCACAGCAAGGGATTACAGCGGAAATAATTCGCTACGCCGGTCTATCCCGAATCCCCGCGCGACTGAAAGCACCAGTCCAGATAATTCGATCCAAGCTTGGGCGCGGCCGTTGCCCCACAGTTGTTAAATCATTCGACGCCGGCCTCGATGTTTGCTATTGTATTAACTGGAGTTATTTTCATGTCCTCAACTTGGAGCGTTTTAATTGGACAAGGGGCTTTATGTTTGTAATCTAAGCCATATTCTAGTCGGCATCCACCGCACTCAGGTGTAACGCTTTGGCAAAATTAAACTACCATTTTGAGAAGCGCCAGAGAGATCTCGCGAAGAAAAGGAAGCAGGAAGAAAAACGGCAGCGCAAGCTTGCTCGTAAGATTCCAGTGAGCGAAGCCGGTCAGGAACATTCCGCGGACCAATCTGAATCGACAGAACCCGATGCTGTTGGTGAGACGACGGAAACCTGACCTAAACACTTCCAGGGAAAACCTGGGCACCAGGTGAGCATTGGTGATGAATTTGAATTTTGCGCGGGCAAGGTTTGGATGACTCTTAGCAATACCTCGCGCAGATCGCCCTTCTTCCCGGCATTGGGAGAGAGCGAAGCAAGCGAAGAACTTTAACGGGGCATAAAGACTACACCATGGAAAATTTGATGGAGCGAGACGTGCACATCGAATGCAGTAACACAAAAAAAGGCGAGTTGGTATGCGATGTAGAAACGCGGGGCGAACTCGGGATGCTGCGCTACCGGCATATCTTTCCCAAAGGGACTAGCGAAGCCCAGGCCAGGGACCAGATCCGCCAAGGGCTTAAGAGTCGGGGTGAGGCGATCGCGCATCCGGGACAAGGCCGCGCGGGTAGGCCCAAGAAACAAAACGCGAATGAAGTGAGTTGACCGGCGCTTCTGGACGGAAAGCACTGCTGCAAATACTCCGCAGGTCGTAAATTTGATTCTCACTCGGGCGCCGGTACTCGACGCCGTTATCGAAGCAATGCCGGTTGTCAAATCCTTCTCTGCCGCAGCTATACTGATTACGCCTTGAAAATCCTGCTTTACGGACTTAGCAGACCGCTTTGAACTTTCGTTGGCGTGTTGCGTCTCAATGATAATTGCGCCAAGGGACTGCTCCGCCATGTTGGGCGAACAAGCCGGTAACCCGGATCACCTGAACAAAGTTGCTCAAGTCACTCTGGTATTCTGGATCATCAAGATCGCGGCCACGACGCTCGGCGAAACGGGCGGAGATGCCCTTTCCATGACGGAGCATTTGGGCTACGCGGTGAGCAGCATCATCTTCTTGGCATTTTTCATCATCAGCGTCACGGCCCAGATTCGCGCAAAATCCTTTCAGCCGTTTTTGTATTGGTCTGTCATCGTGGCAACTACCACGGCCGGCACGACCATCGCAGACTTTGCTGACCGCTCTCTTGGAATAGGTTACGTGGGCGGCTCGCTCATCCTCTTTACCACCTTGATGCTCGTTCTCGGGCTGTGGCGGTTCACATTAGGGTCTGTGTCTGTCAATTACATCACATCGCCCAAAGTCGAGATGTTTTACTGGACCACGATTCTCTTGTCAAACACTCTCGGGACGGCTCTTGGCGATTTTTTGGCCGACAGTTCGGGACTGGGGTACGAACGCGGCGCGTTGGTCTTTGCAGGCGCGATAGTTTTTGTGGCGGCCGCTTATTTCTTTAGCAGAATTTCGCGCACGATGTTGTTCTGGGTGGCGTTCATCCTGACCAGACCGCTTGGCGCAACGGTTGGCGACTTTTTGACTAAGGCTCATGCGAACGGCGGACTGCACCTGAGCCGCATTGATTCTTCCTTTATTATTATGCTTTTCATCGTCGCTTGTATTCCTCTCACGGCACAGAAGGCTGGCAGTTATGTGAGGCGGCGTTAGGCGTCATCAACGACAAGCGGCTTTAGCGACTTTATTTCCGATACCTATCCTCAAGCCGCACGCGACGGGGAGCGCCGCTTCAAATAATCCGCAGTCGCTGGGCTTGAACCCCGTTCGGCGAGCTATCGCTTGACGCTGGTTTTCGACTCAAAACAGAAGTTCCGCTAGCGTATTCCTGTGGCTACGAGTCACGAATAGCGCTGCCTTGACATTATTTACCTGGCAGCCTAGAGTCCGGTCGCGGGTTTCACCTCCCATCCGCCAACGCGCGTTCAAGGCGACCCCCATGACTAATTACACTGAGCTCAAGAAGAAGCAACGCGCGGCGTGGGCACTGGGCGAGTACGACCGTATTGCGGACGGCCTCACCATTTCTACGGACCAGACGTTGCGCGTCGCTAAGCTTCGACCCGGTGAGCGCGTGCTGGATGTCGCGACTGGCACGGGCATCACAGCACTCGCGGCACGTGGCCGGGGCGCCCGGGTGAGCGGCGTGGACTTCGTGCCGGAGCTTCTCGCCGTGGCACGGGAAAAGGCGGAAGCTGAAGGTTTTAATGACATCGATTTCCGGGAGGGAGACGCGGAGGCGCTTCCGTTCGGAGACGCAAGCTTCGACGTCGTTCTTTCCACCTGTGGCCACATGTTTGCTCCCGACCAGCCCAAAGTCGCCGCCGAACTTGCGCGCGTCACGCGCCCCGGAGGTCGAGTTGTGTTCCTCGCGTGGACGCCGGAAGGTGGGCTCGGTGGCTGGTTTCGCGTCATGAACAAGCACGTCCCGCCGCCCGGCGGGGCGCCGAGTCCCTTCAATTGGGGCGAGCCCGACAAGGTGCGCCAACTCCTCAGGAGTGCGTTCCGGGACCTAGCGTTTACTCGCGGGGACTGTCCTCAATTCGGCGCTTCGCCCGAGGAAATTTGGGAGTTATTCTCGACCCGCTACGGACCTACCGTCCGTGTTGTCGTGAGCCTGCAGGGCGAGGCGCTTACGGCGCTGCGCCGCGAGCTGCTTGCTTACCTCGACGGTTACCGCGCAGCGGATGGTAAGGTGCGTTGGGGCCGGGAGTACCTGATTACGCGTGCCATTCGAGCGTGAACCGCCTCGATGGATTCGCTTGAGCCCAGATTCCCTCAAGCGATGGAAAGCACCGCTCCAAGCAATCTGCAAGCCCCGGCTTCATGCTCTGATTGAGGAGCCGTCACTCAACGTCAATTATCGGGCAGCATCTGCGTTTCGCGCAGTGTTTTGCCTTTGTATGTTTCATCTCAATCGCAGTCCGGATCGTCTTTGTGTTGCTTGGCTTCCGCGGCACATTTCGCTTCCCGCTCGTGCCGTTCCCGGTCGAGTTCCGCTGCGGTGTCACCCAGGCGATGCTCTTCGATGACCTGGTCGCTGATTGGGTCCTCGCCCTGATTGCCGGCTTTGCCACCGACCGATTGGGGTCCACCAACCCTAACATTGCTTTCACCAGGAATGGATCCCGCTTGGCTATTCGCGTTACCCGTACTGGGGTAACTATATTTCCCTGCACTTGCTAATACTGAGACGGCAAGCAGTAAAGCCGCTAAGTACAGTTTTGACATGGCTTCATCCTTTCAATAGGAATTGAACTCTTCATCCCTATCCTGGTGATATATTTGTTCATGGAACCAGACCGCTGGGCGCTAAGAACGAGCGCGTCGCTTTTTTGCGAAAACAAACGGCTGGTTTCAATGCAAATCCTATTGTCCACCGCAAAGTTCAAAGTGATGTGAGATAACGCACATGCCACTTGCCGCAGGGCGTCGTTTGGCAGATTCTGAAGTTCAATTACGCGGATTCGCTCAGGGGTTAGGGCTGCAACACGGCATCACCGACTTGATTTCGCGAATGCGGGAGATGTATATGATCTGATGACGTTCGACACAGGACGTGAAAGCTGAAGAAAAGCGGGCCACCGTTACAGATATCAGAACTTTGCGCAAAAGGGGCAGCAACTCGCACGGATATTATTCACGCGCCCGGCGCCCCGCCCAGATTTAGTGTATATGCCCATTGCAATTGTTCGGTGACTAAAGAAAGGAATTGATAGTGGCAGATCTTTACTGCGAACGACTAGGTCCGGGTTTGTGGGCAGAACCGCTCAATGCCGTGACGAACCTCGCGTTTCTTGTGGCGGCATGGGTTTGCTTGTCCATAGTCCGGCGTTCGCCCAACCGTTCGGGGGAAGTGACGATACTCATCGCACTCATCGCTGTTATTGGAATCGGCAGTGGGCTCTTCCATACCTTGGCTACGACTTGGGCGCGAGTACTCGACGTGGTTTCAATCTTGCTCTTTCAAACATGGTACATATGGGTTTACGCACGAAGTATCATCTTGATGAATTGGCGTTGGTCAGCGTTGCTCACGACCGGTTTCCTGGTCGCAACCCTGATCGGCAGGCAGTTCCCGGCAGTATTGAACGGGTCGCTCGCCTATGCGCCAGCCTTGTTCGCTTTGGTTAGCCTGGGCATTTACCACTACTGGACCAAGAAGCGCGGGCCGAGAATGCTCCTGCTCGCGTCCGGCGTGTTCTTACTCGCGCTCACTTTTCGGACCATCGATCAAGCTGTCTGCCCTTATCTGTGGATCGGGACGCACTTTCTCTGGCATCTCTTGGATGCGGCGGTTCTTTTTTTGGTTACCCTGGCCTTTGTTCTCAATCGAGGAAGCCCCAGCGGCGACTCTCTAATCGACAACCACGCTGATGTCGCCCATGATTGATTATCCAAAGCTGCTCCCCTCGGGAGCCGAGGGTAACCGGGTGGAAGTGAGCAAACACGAACTGCAGAAGCGTTGCAAATCTTTCGAAACGGAGAAGCTGCCCGACCTGCGTCGACGGGGCCCGCGACCTCAAACCCCAGTCAGCCGACGGTCGGAATTCCGGCCGCAGCCAAGGCTGCACTTCTAACCATGTTCGCTGTAGCGTTTGTTGTGAAGGTATGCAGGGTTTGAGGGTGTCGCGCTTTGTCCACCGGATTAGGTTCCATGGTCGGCAAATAGCCGTTGGGCGTCATGAAACTCAAACACAGAAAGGGATTACGGCCGAAATTATCCGCGATACCGGTATATCCAGAATCCTCACACGACGGAATGCATCCCTCCAAATAGTCCCCGTTGCCTGATTGATATTAAGTTCTCGCAAGCTTCAAGTTTTGGTAGGTTGCCGCCCGCTGTAATGGGCGTACGTTCTAGTTTCCTCTGCTGCCGACAATTCTGACGAAATCTCTTACGGGCGTTCCGGCACACACGCTAGCCCACCGGCTGGCGAACGGCACATGCCGGAAATCGCGTCGCCGCGGGGGGATATGAACTGGCACTTCGAACCGGATGATAGTCCCGTGCAAGCAGCGATCGCTTCGGCAGGCGGTTGCCGCATTCGGCCCCGACCATTGCCGGGAGGCGAGCCGCCGCCGGCGCGCCCCGCCATGCTGACGGGCGTGCCGCGGAAGCAGCCGACCGTGTATGGGTATTCGCGCGTGAGAACGTAGTGATACATGCTTATTTCCTCGCCGTCCCACAGGATCTTGCTCACGCGCCCGTGGCATTCGTCCAGGTCGGCGTTGGTGAGCTCTTTGCCGTGTTCGTCGTACATGCTGTAGATGCCGAACCCGTCGAGTGCATAGCCAATCAGCGTATTCTCGGCTCCGGCGCCTGGAATGCATGGAGTCGGACCATGGTAATGGTACTCGCCAGTCATCTGTGGGTGGCCGTCGCAGCGGTCCTGCACTTCGTGCGCGACCGCATCGCGGCCGCTGTCGTCAAGCGCGCTGAAGAACGCAACCCCGTTCAAAGCAATACCGATCATTCCCATCGGGACGCAACTCGGCGCAGCGGCGAGCGTGGGCAGAAGCGGTAATGAAAAAGCGATTTGCTGCGCTTCGATGTGGTTGGGATTGCGGTCGATCTGGTAAGCCGGATCGGTCGGCTGGATTGGAAAGATACCGGTCGTATGATTGACCGGCAGGCCATTACCCCTGATGCGCCGCTCGCCGTTTGACATGGCAACCGTCAAAACCGCATCCGGCCATTCCACGTCGCCTTGCACCCATATCTTTTTGGTTGCGTCCCAGGTCGAACCGTGGATCCAGCCGCCCGCGTGCACCGCGCCGCCGCCGCGAAACTGCGACCGGCACGAATACACAGACCCGCGCACAGGCCCGGTACTTACCTTGCCGTCGCCAAGCGGCAGCATATGCGGATCAAGCACGTCGATTCGTGACGATTGAGCGCGGCAATCATTTACCCCTGCGCTGGCTGCGAAGAGCAGAACGCTCAAAAAGGCAAGGCCTGCAAATGCGGAATAAGAACGTGTCATTTCTTTCCCCGGCTATTCGTGTAGCCAATTATAGAACCAAATAGCCGGACTCTACCGGTCAATCTGGAATCCCCACGCGACGGAAAGCACCGCTCTCAATGACCCGCTAGATTCGACCCCGAATCGCGGAACCACTACTCAAGGTCGGGTATCCGACGAAAGAGGAGGTCTCACGAAATCTGGCGCAGCATGTGGAGGAATTATTCCGGGGTAGAGATTTTCTTGCCCGTGACCAGCTCCTTTTTCACTCAGGTTGAAATGATCTTTACACTGGTACAGAATAGGTCGGTCAGGTCAAGGTCAAACGAGGAGGAAACATGGACAAGCGCAGTTTTATCCGATTGAGTTTTGTCGGAAGTACGGTCGGTATCATCACTCCGAAGACGGTGTTCGCTGCCGCCATGGACTGCGGGCTGAATTCGAAGCTCGCAGGTGGTGTTTTTCATACCGAGGATGCGCTCGGTCGCTGGAACAAGGGCATAGCTTCGCTTCACCTTCCAAACTTGGAGAAGCAAGTATCGGGCGGTGCGGCCCAGTTACACGCAGCGTCCAAGCACCCGATGGTTGCATACGGCCACTACATCATCAAGCATGAATTGTTGAACACGGACTTTCGGTTCCTGCAGGAGCACCGCTACGACCCGGCGAAGGACAAGGCGCCGGCTGCCGCGTTTGATCTCGGAACTTATAGAGGCAACGTTTACGTGCTGACGATTTGCAACATCCACGACGTGTGGATGAATATGATCGAGGTGTGAGGAATCAGGGCATTAAGAGGATAAGCGGCGGAAAAAAGTTTTTTCATGATCCCGGCTTATTCCGACACCGGGCGCGATTGAAAGCACCGCTCGAAATAATCCGCAGGCCGTAGTTTTGACCTCTACTCGGGTACCGCCACTTAACGCCGGCTATCGCCCCCAAGCAGACATTCAACGCCCAACTTCAGCCGCCCGCGCCGCAGTTGCTAAGATGCGCAAAAAAAGCGCCTTTCCAGCGACGGGAGCGATTAAATTGATCATGGCCCGCTTCGGGGGGCCAGGATTTCAGCTATTGCGCGAGTGTCTTATAGGTCAACTCGCGCGTCCAGTTCGTGTATTGCTTGCCGTTCACCTCGACATACATCTTCGTAAGCGCGTTCACCGGTCCGTCGTCCTGCGGTGGCTGCATCATCAGGTCACGTCCCATCGACCACACGACCCTGCGGTCATCAAGATTCCCGAAATAGTAATCCACCTTGCTTGTGTCGAGGCCGTGATAGCCGGTAGCGGTGGTCAGCTCGACGAGCTTTTCGTTCTTCTCGGTAAGCGGAAACTTCTTGCCGTAAATGTTGGCAAGTGAAACGTCGAGCGGCAGCCAGCCGTAGTTGGGCGCATAAAATTCGATCCAGCAATGATAGCTGGCGTCGACCTTGACACCGTTGAGCGTAGGCTTCAGCAGCGAGCCATAT
Organism: Burkholderiales bacterium; assembly: GCA_035518095.1. NCBI lineage: Bacteria > Pseudomonadati > Pseudomonadota > Betaproteobacteria > Burkholderiales > Burkholderiales bacterium. Next base: position 11,029 of record DATIXX010000076.1, read on the forward strand.
ACCATGCGAACGGGAATGCCCGAGGCCATCGCGAGCGAGGCAAAAAGAGAATGGAAATCGGTGCAATTGCCTGTTTTGGTCATGAGGCAATAGTCGGTACTGCCCACCGGTGAAGCCTTCAGATGGTCCGGGTCCTTCACCCAGTAGTCCACATTCTGGAGCGTCCAGTCGTACAGCTTGCGGGCCGCGATGATCGGATTCGATTCTTCGCCGACAATCGAAGCCGAAAGCTTTCTGACGGGATCGTTCACGACGACGTAGGTGGTAGGCAGAAGGTAACGAGCCAGGGCCTCGCGCTCGGCGTCCGTTAGCGGGCGTGTCTTGGAGGGATCGATGCTATTGCGAATCTCCGATCGCTTCAAATCGAATGTCTCCGTGATCGTGATTGTCGGCTCGATGGATCCACTCGCCTCGACATAACCAACCCGGTTGCCCCAGGAATCGCTGTCGAAGCTGACAGAATACGGGCTTGCCACCTTAAAATTCGTAATCACGGAATATCCGTCGTCGTTGGGCACCGCGAACCATACTCGCACCCTGTGGGCATCCTTGGGGACTTGAACCGTCAACACATTCCGTATTTGGAATGACGAGTGTTCCGCTTGAATTGTTTCAGCGCCAGCGGTGGAAGCAACCCAGTTCAACGAGAACAAAAGCAGCCCTTGCAACGCGGCGCAAAAATACACAGATCGTCGCAGCACCGGAGTTTCCTCCTATAAGATCCTGGACATAGTCATAGGCAAAAGCCTGGAGCGCTTTCTAGCGACTCGACCCATCCTTATGCGTGTGTGGGTGCAGAGTTTTTAATGGTCGTGTTCGCTAGCGGTCATTGACGAACTGGCGAAAAAAACCAGCTTACAGCCGGATGGTAACGGCTTTGTTCTCAATGAAGTTTGAGAGGACAGCCTCACCCATCTCGCGGCCCCATCCCGATTGTTTGTAACCGCCAAACGGCAACGCTGCATCGAAGATGTTGTAGCAGTTGACCCAGACCGAGCCGGCCTTCAACTTCGCAGCGAGAGTGTGGGCCCGACTCAGGTCGCGCGTCCAGATACCCGCCGCCAGTCCATACACCGTATCGTTGGCTTGCCGCACCAGGTCCGCATCCAGTTCTTTGAACGGCATGGCGGTGACGACCGGCCCGAAGATTTCTTCCTTCACGACCTTCATGTTCGGCTTGGTATCCACCAGGACCGTAGGTTCGACAAAGTAACCTCTACCCGGCTTACGTTTGCCGCCGGTGATCGCTTTGGCGCCTTCCTGCAAGCCTGACTCCAGGTGCCCGCAGACACGGTTTTGTTGGCTGTCGGAGACCATTGGTCCCATCTCACTGGTCGGATCGAGCCCCGGCCCCAGCTTGATGTTCTTGGCAATCTCGGCCACACCCTCAACCACCTTGTCGAAAACCGGCTTCTCAACGTACAGACGAGAACCGGCGCAGCAGCACTGGCCGTGGTTGAAGAAGATGGCGCTAGCCGCGCCGGGGATGGCTATGTCCAGATCCGCATCCCTGAGGACGATATTCGGTGACTTGCCACCCAATTCGAGGGTCAACTTTTTCAAATCATTGGCAGCAGCTTTGACGATCAGTTTGCCTACTTCCGTTGAGCCCGTGAATGCCACTTTCTCGACGCCGGGATGCGCGGCAAGTGCCGCACCAGCGGTTTCGCCAAAGCCAGTGATGATGTTCACTACTCCGTCCGGCAACCCCGCCTCCAGCAGAATCTCGCCGACTCGCAAGGCGGAGAGCGGTGTCTCTTCCGCAACTTTCAATACCGCCGTACAGCCAGTCGCCAATACCGGCGCCAGCTTCCAGGCAGCCATCAGCAGAGGGAAATTCCAGGGAATGATCTGCCCGACTACACCAATCGGTTCCGGACGCGTGTAAGCGTGGTACTGAACACCTGGTGTGTAAAGAACGGACAACGGGATGGTCTTGCCTTCGATCTTGGTGGCCCAACCGGCCATGTAGTGGAATATGTCAGCAGCCAGAGGTACGTCAGCGGCGCGGGCGACTCCGACCGGCTTGCCGTTGTCGAGAGATTCCAGTTCAGCAAGCTCGTCTAGATACTTAGTGATCAGATCGCCGATCTTCCAGATCAGCTTGCCGCGTTCCGATGGCGTCATCGATGGCCATGGACCCGACTCAAAGGCGCGACGGGCAGCCTTAACAGCGGCATCGACATCCGCTTTATCGCCTTCCGCGACCTGCGTGACTACTTCGCCGGTGGCGGGATTGATAACCGCGAATGTCTTGCCGGAAGCCGCGGACACCCACTTGCCGTCAATTAACAACTTCTTTGGCCCGCGCAGGAATTGCGAGACCGGTTTTGACACTAAAATCTCTTTCAAGACGGCGCTCATAACTGTCAACCTCCTCTCAATAATCAAATCAACTGGGCATAAATTGAGTCTAGCCTGCCAGTCGTTAAATATGGTGCCGTGACGGCGACCAACCGGGGCATGGGAATGTACCTCAAGGTATTTACTGATTAAGCGTGCAGACTATTTTCAGCAATAATCAAAATTTTTACCCTTATTGCTCACAATGTAAATATGAAGTCTGTTACACACCCGGCCCCGCGGTACTACCAAATCGACACGCGGACTGAGTTGCAGTTTCTACAACACTTCCGACTTTACGCGCAGCATCGGGCTAGCTCGCCATGCCAAACCCGTATTTATTCCAAATTTCGCGCGCTGCAGGCGAACTCAAATAAGATAGAAAAGCGCGTGCGGCGCTGGATTGGCTGGATGCGACAACTGCTGCCGGATAAACAATCGGCGGGTGCGCGTTGGCGGGAAATTCGGCAACGATGCGGACTTTGTTATCGATCAACGCATCCGTTCGGTATACAATGGCGAGCGGCGCTTCCCCGCGCGAGACCAGTGCCAGCGCGGCCCTGACATTTTCCGTCGGGGCGACCCGCTTCGCAACCGAAGCCCAAACACCTAAATTTTCCAGCGCCGCGCGGCCATATTTGCCAGCTGGAACACTATCCGGATTGGCCATCGCCAATCGTCCGTCTCCGAGCAGCCGGGCCAAAGGAAATTCAGGAGCGATTTCAGTTTCAATCCGGCTGTCAACCGGTGCGATCAGCACCAAACGGTTGCGCAACAGGTTAATGCGCGTACCGGATTGGAGCAGCTTGCGCGCCTCCAAATAGTCCATCCAATCCAGGTCGGCGGAAATAAAGATATCCGCGGGCGCGCCATTCTCGATTTGCTTGGCCAACGCGGAACTGGCCGCGTAAACCCCAACTGCTTTATTGCCACTGGCGGCTTCATATTGACTGATGACATCGTCGAGGGCGTCTTTGAGACTGGCTGCAGCGAACACGGTGAAGTTGTCCGCGAACGCCGGCACTGCCCATACAAACACCGCCAAAGCGATTGTGATCCCTCTAAAGAGCCTTTGCTTTCGAGAAGCGGTTCTGCTCGACATTAAATTTCTCATTTCGCCCTCCTAATATTAATAGCTCAGTGTGCTCCAAGTTTCATCTAAAACACGACCCATAAATGCCGCGGCTCCACCAACGCCGCTGTATTCCTCAATGAGTTTGGCTGGATCCACGCCGTGCGCCGCCATTGCGTCACTGCAGGCAAAGAATTTGACGCCGTGTGCGGCCGCTTGACACATGTGTTCATAAATACTCATATCGCGGTTTTTCCCCGCGTAGAGATTTGCCGCCGCCCCCGGCACCAGCAAGAGCACCGATTTGCTGGTGAAATAGATTTCGACCTCCACGTCCATCGCGGCCGCGGCGGCCGCATGGAAGAATGGCGTCGCGCACAGATGCGGCTGATCAGGACTGGCCCCCCAGAGCAGAATGGCAAGTTTTAATTTCATGAAGGGGGAGGTTCCTGTCCGAATTCATTCACCAGATTTAGATACATGTAGCGAATCACCGCTTTGGCAATGTCTGCCCCGGTCACAAGCAGCGCCGAGTCCCTTTGCCAGGCAGGTGGATTGAGCTTGACTAACCATCCCCTGCCATAAGGGTCCCGATTGACCAAGGCCGGATGCTCGCGCACATCCTCGTTGATTGCGACGATTGTGCCAGCAACAGGCGCATGCGCCGAGCGTACGATTTTCGACATTTCCAGCACGGCGAATGAACGATCTCGCTCGATTGCCATGCCAACCTGTTTTGGCATAAACGCAAAAAATTCCCCCGAGATATGTACGCCAAGCGATGTGAGGCCAACCGTAACCATGCCATCAGCATCCATCCGGGCCCAAGTGTCCTGTTCCACGAGATAGTGCAAATCATCCGGGAATGAAAATCCACGCACCGTGACCATTACTCACCTCCCAAACCGCGAAAGGTCTTATCGATGGATTTAATATCGCGGCTTTCGCCGCGCTGGGGCCGAAAAGCGTTGTAACGGCCGCATGAAAATAAGGCAAACCAGGTCGACAGGAAAGATTGGCGGAAGAGAATGGGAGTCGAACCCACCCGGCAGCGCATGGCGCCGCCAACCGGATTTGAAGTCCGGCCGTCCCACCGGAGACGAATCTCTTCCTGATGGTAAAGCGATACCGCGCTCGAAACGCGATGCCCATGCCTGCGAAGCGAAATCATTTGTGTTGCTCACTATCATGCATTGCAGAAAGTAAGTCACGTCTGCGAATGGCATGTATATCCCGCACACGTCGCGTGAAGCCGATCCGATCGAAAAACTCCAGAATCTGGACAGCGCGCTTGCGCCCGAGACCAGTGCGGTCGCGGAACTCGGCGGCGCGCACCATTCCGTTTTCTTCTGCGAGTTCGCCGGCAATTGCCGTCAGGCGTTGAACGGCTGCGTCGTCGTAATACAGATCGCGCACCACCTGGAACACCTCCCCCCGCCTCGCCAAGTGGGCAAGCAGCGTCCGCACCACTGATTCCGGCTGGCCGATTGTTTTCGCGATGTCGCGCACCCAAGGCGGATCGAAGGCGCGTTCAAACAATAATGGACGGATGCGCTCGGCGAGCGCTATTTCCTGATCAGTTAGACGAATGGCGTGATCGGGAAGATGCAGCCAAGCCCCTGTGCGTTGCACTTGTCCGCCGGCCAGAATATCGTCAACGAGCGCGTGCGCAATTGCATCGGGGAGCTTGGGAAAAGCGATGCGCCTGAGACGCGAAACATCGGGCCCCATCTCGTCGGGATGGGTTGTGTGAAAAACCTCTAGGGCTGAGACGGCGCGCTGTTTGAGGGCATCCCAGTACTTGGCCTCGAAAACAAAGTCCTGGCCTTCGGATTGGATGCGCTTCACCGGTAGAGTGTTCAGTATAGTATCGGCATTCGCCACATTCCGGATCAGCAAGAAACGACTGAAATCGACACCCAACGGGGACTGGCTCAGCAACGCGCTAAGGCTGCGTGATTCATTTTCGATTTCCAGCGCAGCCAGAATACTCAGCCGATCAGGCGTGCTGCGATAGCGGCTAGGGGCAAAAGGATCGACGATCTGCCCCCCGGCGATGGTGCGTGTCGCTGAGGCATCGCGCAAAATGAATCGATCACCATGCCATGCGGCCAGGGGTTCGGGCAACAGAATCTGAATCCATCCGCTTTCGCCCGCGCTGATCTGGCCCCGGTCAAGCAATGCCACCCTCGTTAGAGCGTGGGATGATCCCAAGTGGAAATGCATGCTGGCGCCGGATTTGAGCGAACGTTCTTCGCCGGCCAGCATCGTGACTCGGGCATCCAATCGATTGACGGCAAGCGCGATGGCCGGATCAACGATCCAGTCGCCGCGTTGTATCTCATCTTTGCTCATGCCGGCCAGATTGAGCGCGCATCGTTGACCGGACACTCCATGTTCGACGCGTTGATTTTGCGCGTGCAGGCTGCGCACGCGAACCTCACCAACCCGCGTTTTCCGTCCCGGAGTAACGACCACCCGGTCTCCTACCTTGATGCTTCCCGAATGCACCGTTCCCGTCACCACTGTGCCTACCCCGTCAAGGGTAAAGACACGGTCCACCGCAAGGCGGAAGCGGCCTGCGCGTTGCGGTGTTGCTAAGTGCTTGCTGTGCGCGATGAGGTGCGTGCGTAGAGCGTCAATGCCGGTGCCTGCGATGCTGGAAACTGGAAAGACGGGCGTGGTTTCGAAAAACGTCGCGGCAAGCAAATTCGTGATATCGCGCTCCACGATCCGCACACGATCCGTATTGACGCGATCGATTTTAGTCAGCGCTACCGCCCCCTGTTTCACACCTAGCAAATACAGTATTTCCACATGCTCACGCGTCTGCGGCATGATACCGTCGTCGGCGGCTACGACGATCAATCCGTAGTTGATACCGCTGGCGCCGGACACCATGGTGTGGATGAAGCGCTCGTGCCCTGGCACATCGACGAATCCCAGAACCTCTCCCGTTTCAAGCGGCAGGTAAGCGTAGCCGAGTTCGATGGAAATGCCGCGCTTCTTTTCCTCCGGCAGCCTGTCGGTATCCACGCCGGTGAGCGCGCGCACCAGACTGGTCTTGCCGTGATCAACGTGACCCGCCGTGCCGACGATCATGGCTCGAACCTCAACTCCGCGAGTTGCCGCACGAATTCCTCCTCGTTGTGCAGGCAGCGCAGATCGAGCTGGAATGCATTGTCGCGAATAAAACCGATCACGGGGATGGGCAACATCCGGAATGCCGCCTCGATTTTTTTCAACGCTTTCCCATTGCGTCTGGCCGGGGCGACGGACCGAATTACGAAGCCGGCGCTCGCTAAGCGATCCACCGGCAATGAACCGCTGCCGATTTGGCTTTTCATCGACTGAATTGCGACAGTGGCAATTCCCTGTAACGCCGCCGCCAGATGCGGCTGCAGGCGGGAAGCTTGCGCTTGGATATCGCTTTGCTGCCGCGTTAGCAGGCGCAAAGTGGTAAGTCTCGTGGCAAGCCGATCTGGGTCAAGATAAATCTTGAGTACCGCCTCCAGTGCCGCCAAAGTGATTTTGCCAACTCGCAGTGCGCGTTTCAGAGGATTCTTCTTAATGCGCTGGATCAAATCCTTGCGACCGACCAGAATTCCCGCTTGTGGTCCGCCCAAAAGCTTGTCGCCACTGAAGGTCACGAGATCGGCGCCATCGGCGATCGCTTCATCCGGTGTCGGCTCCTTGGACAAGCCGTAGCGGGTAAGATCGACTAGACTGCCGCTGCCTAAATCGACAACGCACGGCAGGTTGTGCGCGTGCGCCAAGGCGCTGAGCTTTTTTTCCGGAACCATCGCGGTAAAACCCGTGATTGCGTAATTGCTCCAATGCACCTTCATCAGCATTCCCGTACGCGGTGAGACCGCTCCGCTAAAATCCTTGAGGTGCGTGCGGTTGGTGGTGCCGACTTCCACCAGCCTGGCGCCCGCCCGTAACATAATGTCTGGCAAACGAAACGCCCCGCCAATCTCGATCAGCTCGCCGCGCGAGACGAGGACCTCTTTCTTGAGCGCCAGGGTGTTGAGAAGCAGGAATACTGCTGCGGCGTTGTTATTGACAACCGTCGCCGCTTCGGCGCCGGTCAATTGGCATAGTAGTCCTTCAACAATGCTGTCACGGTCGCCGCGATTTCCGGTCTGCAGGTCGAATTCCAGCGCCACCGGCCATAGCATTGCGGTTACCACCGCCTGCACCGCCTCCTCCGGCAGCAAGGCGCGACCGAGATTGGTGTGCAGCGTGGTGCCGCTCAGGTTGAATACACGCCGCAAATTAGATTGCGTCTGAACAGCCAACCGCACCGCAAGCTCCGCTGACAGCGACGGTTCGCTAATCGCCGCTTCGTTAAATGCTTGCTTCCTGGCGCGTCTGCGGACCTCCGCCAGCAGGTTCCTCGCCACAGTCGTGACTAGGCTGCGGCCATGTTGTTCGATGAGCTTTTGTGTCGCCGCGAAGTTGAGGACGCGGTCAACCGAGGGAATCTTGGAAAAATCAGGTGCCGGGCTATGCACGATAGACTCCGAGCAAAGTAGTAAAACTAGTCGTCTTCCTCGCCGTGGATCAGCATGAAGTTAACGCCACTGCGTAGTTTGCTTTTTTCGGCAACCAGGAGGTCAAGCTGGACGCTCGCCACGTCATCTGCCGTCGGCTCGACCTGGTTGTCGCGCTCCATGTATAAGATTTTGAGATATGTGTCGCATTCATCGCAGGACTCGGCCTGAATCGCTTTTGATCCACCCTCGATGCCCCAGTAGTGAATGCCTTTGGTGGTTTCGCAATTGCTGCATTTGATACGCACCATGTGCCATTCGGCGGAACACACCGAGCAGTGCAGATAGCGGTGGCCGTTTTCCTGCGCTCCGATGCGGGCAATGCTCGCTACCGGGCGCGAGCCGCACACCGGGCAAACGCCGGGTGCATCGATGCGGCCGAAGCTTTCCCGCCCCAAAGTAGTAGCCATGTGTACCCAATAAACCTGCAATGCGCTACCGAGAAGTGGAGCTGTAGCCGTATCCAGCCCGAACATAACGGCTGCAAGCAGCTTGCTCGCCTGCCCCTCGTAATATTCGTCGGGCGAACCCTCGAGACGCATGATCACTTCGCGCACCCTTCCCTGCGTCTCATCGGCAAGGCGGCGCAGCATGCGGCGCAGCAGGTCGCACCACATCCGGTCGCGGTGATGGGTCTGCACGTTAAGCGGCGGCATGCCGTGCTCTTTACACTGTTGGATCTGCTCGGGCTTGGGCAGTGCGACCGGCGGCATGTTCTCCAGCGCCCATTGCTGTGTTTCAGCGACTGCTGCGATTAACGCCAGGTAATCGCCCATCGGGTGGTTGGGCGCAAGTTGTTTGAGCCGTGCGGCGCGGTCAGAAAACAGGGAACTCCGAAGCGGAAGGCGCAAAAACGGTATTTCGCTGCCGCTCAGCTGTTCGATCTCGTCAGGCTCAAGGATTCGTGTCGCCATGAATTTGCGATAAAAAAACCGGACGGCGAGCCGTTACAGCCCGCCATCCGATGTGAGGAACCAGTTCAAAACCTACTTGCTCATTTCACGGTACCAGCCTGGATGATGCTTTGCCGCCCAGGCTTTGGATACCGTACCTCGGGTCATCGCACGGGTCGTGCCTTTCACCCAAATTGCGGCATAAATGTGCACGATGATGCCGAGTATCAGAATGAATGCGGCGAGTGAATGTAACAGCGTGCAAAGCCGCACCAGCCCGATCGGAAAGGCATCGGCGAAATACGGCCGCCAGAAGATGAACCCGGTCACCGCCAGCACAGTCACGCAGCCCACCATCACCCAGAACAACACCTTTTGTCCCGCGTTGTAGCGGCCGACTTCGGGCAGATTCTCCTCACGGTTGTTGAGCACATCGCGCCATTTCGAAAGCCATTTACGGTCGTTGTCGTTAAGCCGGTTGTGATTCCAGAAACGAAACGCAAGCGCGAGAAAAAACGCGAACATCACCACGCCGATGAAAGGATGGAGGATTCGCGCCCAAGGGCCGCCGCCAAACAGATTTACCAGCCAAAACATCGAGGGATGGAAGAACGCCAGGCCGGAAAGCCCTGCCAGGATGAAACTGATGGCGACAATCCAGTGGTTGACGCGATCGCTTTCGCTATAGCGTTGGATAAAGCTGCTCATGATTTCTCCTTTTCTTCTTCCACCTCATTGGGACCTACCTTGACGTAATGGAAGAAACCAGCCAATACGGTGACGCCGAGACCTAATAACGCGAGCGGCTTGAATGCGCCTTTCCATAAACCGACCAGCGGGCTGATGTGCGGATCGGCAGGCAGGCCATGGTAAATTTCCGGTTTGTCGGCGTGCTTCAGCACATACATGACATGCGTACCGCCGACCCCTTGTGGATCATAAAGTCCCGCGTTTTGGTAGCCGCGCTCCTTCAGGTCGGTAATGCGCTCTTCCGCGTGATGAATCATATCTTCCTTGCTGCCGAACACCAGTGCACCCGTCGGGCAGGATTTTATGCAGGCGGGTTCCAGCCCGACCGCCACACGGTCCGAACACAGAGTGCACTTGTAGGCCTTGTTGTCCTTCTTGGAAATGCGCGGGACGTTGAACGGGCAACCGGTAACGCAGGAGCCGCAGCCGATGCAGTTCTCTTCGATGAAATCCACGATGCCGCTGGAGTACTGCACGATGGCGCCGGGCGCCGGGCAGGCCTTGAGGCAGCCCGGATCGGCGCAGTGCATGCAGCCGTCTTTGCGAATCAGCCACTCGAGCCTGCCGTTTTCCTCGTACTCGGTAAAGCGCATCACCGTCCACGAGTTCTCGGTAAGATCAGGTGGGTTGTCGTAGACGCCGACATTGGTGCCCACCGTGTCGCGAATGTCGTTCCACTCCATGCATGCCGCCTGGCATGCCTTGCAGCCGATGCACTTGGAGATGTCGATGAGCTTCGCGACCTCGACGGTCTGGCGTACGGAAGGCGGCTGTGTGGTAGTTGCCGAGCGTTGCTTGAGATCGAGCGATTGCAGTGATGCCATGGTCGCCTCCCCCTATGCTTTCTCGATGTTCACGATAAACGCCTTGAACTCCGGCGTCTGCGTATTCGCATCGCCCACGTAGGGTGTCAGGGTGTTGGCGAGGTAACCGGCCTTCGCCACGCCCTTGAAACCCCAGTGAATGGGAATGCCAACCGTGTGCACCTTTTTGCCACCGCAATCCAGCGCCTTGATGCGCTTGGTCACCACCGCGACGGTCTCAATTTGTCCGCGGTTCGACCGCACCCTCACCTTGTCGCCGTGCTTGATGCCTTTCTCGGCAGCAAGTTCCTCGCCAATTTCCACGAACTGCTGCGGTTGCAAGATCGCTGAGATCTCCACGTGCTTGCTCCAGTAATGGAAATGCTCCGTGAGGCGGTAAGACGTTGCCGCGTACGGGAACTCCTTCGGCTTGCCGAACGCTTCCATGTCACCCTTGAACACCCGGGCGGCCGGGTTCGCAAACGCTTTAGGATTATTCGGGTGCAGCAGGTTCGTTTCGACCGGGGATTCGAAAGGTTCATAATGTTCAGGCAGCGGGCCATCCGCCATGCCGGAAGGCACGTAGAGTTTCGCCACGCCTTCGGCGGTCATGATGAACGGGCCGACATTCTCATCCGGCGCCGCATCGGGCCGCATGTCGGGAACATCCGAGCCTCCCCATTTGTCGCCGGTCCAGAACACCAGCTTCTTCGCCGGGTTCCAAGGCTTGCCGGAAGGATCCGACGACGCGCGGTTATACAGGACGCGCCGATTTACCGGCCACGCCCACGCCCAGTTGAGTGTCTGGCCAATACCGTAGGGATCGCTGTTATCGCGTCGCGCCATCTGATTGCCAGCCTGGGTCCAGGCTCCGGAATAAATCCAGCAACCGCAGGAAGTCGAACCGTCATCACGCAGAAATGCAAAGCTCGGCACCTGTTCGCCCGCTTTCACCAGCACCTTAGGCGGCGCCTTCGGATCTTTCGGGTCGGGCGGCGCCAGTACGTCGGCGAGTGCTTTGCCGTTATACTCCATCGCCAGCTCTTCCGCTGATGGGGCAGCGGCGATCTTGTACGGCCAGGTGAGATTCAGCACCGGTTCGGGGAAGGTCCCGCCCTCCTTCGCGTACAAAGCGCGGATACGGATATAGAGTCCGGCGATGATTTCCGCATCGCCATTGGCGTCGCCGGGCGCGTCGGCACCTTTCCAGTGCCACTGCAACCAACGACCGGAATTGGTAAGCGAGCCATCTTCTTCGGCGAAGCAGGTGGACGGCAGGCGAAACACCTCGGTTTGAATCTTGGCCGTGTCCACTTCGTTGTACGGCCCGAAATTCCTCCAGAACTCGGAAGTTTCGGTTGCAAGTGGATCGATGACTACCAGGAACTTGAGCTTCGCCAGCCCGCCGCCGATTTTGGCTTTATTCGGGAACGCGGCCAATGGATTGAATCCCTGGCAGATGTAGCCGTTAATCTTGCCTTGGCTCATCAACTCGAAGGCCTGCAAAACGTCGTAACCCTTGTCCAACTTGGGCAGGAACTCGAACGCCCAGTTGTTTTCCTTGGTTGCGGCTTTTCCGTACCAGGCCTTCATGAGACTGACGTGGAACTTGGGGTAGTTCTGCCAGTAACTCATCTGGTTCGGACGCAGCGGTTTCAGGGCGCGCTTGGCAATATATGCGTTGTAATCCTGCTCGCTATCGCCCGGCAAGGTTAAATAGCCCGGCAGCAGATTCGACAGCAAGCCCAGATCCGTCAGGCCCTGGATGTTGGAGTGCCCACGCAGCGCGTTCATGCCGCCGCCAGCAATACCGATGTTGCCGAGCAAGAGTTGCATCATCGCTGCGGTGCGGATCATTTCCGTGCCGGTGGAGTGCTGCGTCCAGCCCAGCGCATACATGATCGTCATCGCCTTGTTCGGCGCAGCGGACGTAGATATCATCTCGCACACTTTGAGAAACGCGTCCTGGGGCGTGCCGCAGATCTTCGACACCATTTCCGGGGTATACCGGGCATAGTGCTTTTTCATTATCTGGAAAACGCAGCGCTGGTTTTCCATCGTTTCATCAACCACAGCGTAGCCGGCTTTGTCCAGTTCGTATCCCCAGGATGCCGGGTCGTAGCGCCGCTTCGCAGCGTCATAACCTGAATACAGACCGTCTTCGAAGCTGAACTTGTCGTTCACGAGGAACGTCGCGTTCGTGTAGCTCTTGACATACTCGTGCTGGATCTTGTCGTGAGTGATTAAATAATTGATGGCGCCTCCGAGGAAAGCGATGTCAGTGCCGGGGCGAATCGGCGCGTAAAAATCGGCCATCGCCGCCGAACGAGTGAAGCGCGGATCAACTACCACCAGCTTCGCTTTATTATGGGCTTTCGCTTCTATCACCCATTTGAAGCCGCAGGGGTGGGCCTCAGCAGCATTGCCGCCCATGATTAACACTACATCTGCGTTCTTGATGTCAACCCAGTGGTTGGTCATCGCTCCGCGGCCAAACGTCGGGGCCAAACTGGCCACCGTCGGGCCGTGTCAGACACGTGCCTGATTATCGAATACGAGCATCCCCAGGCTGCGCATCACCTTGTGCGTGATGTAGCCTGATTCGTTGCTGGAGGCGGAGGCCGCAAGCATACCGGTAGACAGCCAGCGGTTCACCATCTGGCCGTCGGCGTTCTTGGCGATGAAATTCTTGTCGCGATCTTCCTTCATCAGCTTGGCAATACGGCTTAGCGCGTCGTCCCAGGAAATGCGCTTCCATTCATTGGAGCCTGGTGCGCGGTACTCGGGATACTTCAGACGGCTTTCGCTGTGGACAAAGTCCAGCAGGCCTGCACCTTTGGGGCACAGCGTGCCACGGTTGACCGGGTGATCCGGGTCGCCTTCGATGTGGATAATATCGGACTTGGCGTTTTTCGCCTTGTCGCCCAGACTGTACATAATGATGCCGCAACTTACTGAGCAGTAAGGACAGGTATTGCGGGTTTCAGTGGTGCGCTCAAGCTTGAAGTTGCGCGTCTCCGCCAGCACGGGTTGCGGCGAGAACCCCAACATCGCAAGGCTTGAACTTCCGAGCCCAGCGGCACAAACCTTGAAGAATTGTCTCCTCGTCATATCCATAATTTTTCCTCCACCCGATCGTTTATATATATGAATAAGAATGCATAGGTTCTCTCTAGCCAGTATGTTTAATATAAAGGTCTAAGTAAATAAGAAGTAAATTACATATATGTAACTTAGGTCAGCCTTATTGCACAGGCGAAAAAACTTTTTTATTGCTTTTCAGAGAATGCCCATTGGCGACGAGCATGCCTCATGCCCGTCTCGACGCTGGTTTTATCACCATGGGAAAAGTCAGTATTACTGGGTTTGCAGGACCGCCAAATTCAGCCAGTCCATGCGGGGCTTGATTAGCCTAGCCCAGATTACGCAGGGTCTGAAGTGGAGGATGTATGAGGATGCCTCGCAGCTGCGGCAAGCATGCAATGGTCACGCCCGCTGCGCCGCCTGCTAAACCCATTATCCACAGCCAGGGATTGAAGACATACGCGACATTTAGTACTCTGGATGCCAGAACATAACCCAGGGCGCTAGCGCCGGCGGCGGCAAGAAGTCCCGCCAAAGCTCCGATTGCGGCAAACTCAGAAAGTTGCGCGCGCATTATTTGGGCGGTGCTGCCGCCGAGCGTGCGCAACACTGCCGCTTCCAGCATGCGCTCGTCCTGCGCCGCGACTACACCTGCGTAAAGCACAGTCAACCCGGCGACCAGACTGAACATGAATACAAATTCGACTGCAAGGACCACCTTGTCCATGATTTTTTGCACCTGCGACATAATTTCAGCCACATCGATCACCAGGAAATTTGGAAACGCTTTGACAAGATCGTTGATCACCTGATACCGGTCTCCCGGCAAGTAAAAACTGGAAATATAACTCACCGGATAATTTTCCAGAACGCCCGGCGGCGCGATGACAAAGAAGTTCACCCGGAAACTGTCCCAGTCCACCTTGCGCAAGCTGGCGACCCGCCCGCTCAACACGTTGCCGGCTATATCGTAGGTAAGCCTGTCGCCAAGCCGGATGCCCAGAGTTTCGGCGAGGCCTTTTTCTACCGAAAACTCCGCTTTGCCCGAATCCTGCTCGCGCCACCAGCGGCCGGCGACAATTTGGTTGTCGTTCTGCAATTCCCGTGCCCAGGACAAATTGAATTCACGCTCGACCAAGCGTTTCGCCCGCGGTTCGGAATAGTCCGCCGGCGATACGCGCTTGCCGTTGATCGCAGTCAACCTTCCCCGCACCATCGGAAATATGGGCAGCTGCCCCATGCCGTGCGCGGCAAAGAATCCTTGCAGCGCCTGCAACTGGTCCTTTTGGATATTCACCAGGAAGCGGTTGGGCGCACCGGGTGGTAGGCTGCTTCTCCAGCTTTGCAGCAAATCGCCGCGTACCAATGTAAGTAAAAGCAAAGCCATTATTCCCGCGCTCAAGCTGACCACCTGCAATACCCCGCCTGACGCGCGGCGATGCAGACTCGCGAGCCCAAATCGCCAAGCCACCCCTACGCCGCTACGCAACCGTTGCAGCAACTTCATGAGCGCAAGCGCAATACACGTAAACAGCGTGACGCCGCCGATCAGCCCACTCAACACGTACATGCCAAGCTTCAAGTCGTTGGCTTGCCACAGCAGCATCGCCGCGATAATTAAAAAGCCCAAAATATATCCTGTAGCGCCAGCGGCTTTAGGGGCTCCCAATTCGCGCCGCAACACCCGTAGTGTCGGTACCTCGGTTAAGCGCACCAGCGGCGGAACAGCGAAACCCAAAAGCAGCAGGATTCCGCAGGCAAAGCCGTAAGCTGCAGGCCACATATTTGGTAAAGGCAGCTGCCGCGTAGCCAAACCACTCAGCCAGCGCACTAGAAATTCTTGTCCCAACAAGCCCAATATGCATCCGCCCAGACTCGCCGTCGCGCCCAGCAGCAGGAAATGGTAAAGATACAGCCGCAACATAACAGCTTGGCGCGCTCCCAGGCAGCGCATCATTGCGCAGCCGTCCAAATGTCGATTCACAAAGCGCTGCGCCGCCAGCGCAACTGCCACCGCCGCGAGCACCACGCTCATAAGCGCCGCGAGTCCCAAGTACTTCTTCGAACGTTCCAGCACCGCCCTGATTTCCGGACGCGCGTCCTGCACGCCCTCAAGACGCTCGCCCAAAGCAAGATGGGATTGCGCCCAGGCACGGAAGTCCGCTACCGCTTCCGGATCGCCTGCAAACAGCAGCTGGTACGTGATGCGGCTGCCGGTCTGGATCAAACCGGTTGCAGGCACATCACTGAGATTCATCAGCAGGCGCGGAGCAATGTTGAAAAGACCAATTGAAAAATCAGGTTCCTCGACAATTACCGCGGCTATTCTAAAGCTCGTATTGCCGAGTGCAATTCGATCACCTACTTCAAATCCCAGCCTGGTCGCGAGGCGCGGGTCCACCCAAACGGACCCGCGTTCCGGACGCGTGCCAATTTCGGAGGGACCGCCTTGTGCTGTTGCCCGCAGTTCACCGCGCAACGGATAACCCGCAGCGACCGCCTTGATTTCGGTGAGCTGGCCGGTACCGGCGTGCAGTACCATGCTGGGAAATCTCAGCGCTCGGGTAACACGCAAACCCAGCTGTATTGCGCGCTCTTCGAAATTCCTCTGAATCGGACGATCCGAAGTGAGAACCAGGTCCGCGCCGAGCAATTGATTGGCCTGATCGCTTAACGAGCGCTGCACACGATCAGCAAAGAAGCTGACCGTTGTCACGCTAGCGACTGCGATCACCAAGGCCACTACTAGCACCCGCAATTCACCTGAGCGCCAATCGCGGTTCAGCATGCGCAGGGAAAGTGCGAAAGTTTTCATTCTCTAACCACTCCGGCAGTCAGGTGCAGCAACCGTCCACAGCGCTTGGACAACTCTTCGTCATGAGTCACCATCAACAAAGTCGTACCCTGTTCCTGGTTGAGCGTAAATAACAGCTCTATTATTTGCGCCCCGGTTGCGCTGTCGAGATTGCCGGTTGGTTCGTCCGCCAAAAGCAGCCTCGGCTTACTGGCAAAGGCGCGGGCGATTGCTACACGCTGCTGTTCGCCACCCGAAAGTTGCTTCGGATAATGATACAGCCGTTGTTTAAGGCCGACGCGCTCAAGAATTTGCTCGGCATGCACGCGCGCATCCGGATTGCCTGCCAATTCCAGCGGCAGCATCGCATTTTCCAGCGCGGTGAACGCTGGTAGAAGCTGAAACGACTGAAACACAAAACCCACCATCCCGGCGCGCAGCGCGGCGCGGCCGTCTTCATCAAGCGAGAAAATGTCTATTCCGTTCAATCTGACAGTGCCTGAAGTCGGCGTGTCGAGCCCCGCAAGCAACCCCAGCAGCGTGGACTTGCCCGAGCCCGAGGCGCCAAGAATCGCCACCGCTTCGCGCGGCAGAACCGCGAAACTCACATCTTTCAGAATGGTCAGATTGATTGCGCCGTTATGCACTTGCTTGCCAAGTTGCAGCGCCTGCACAATGGGCGATATGCGATTTTCACTCATCCTCAAATCTGTCCTTGCTTCTCTGTGTCTATGCTTGCCGGTGGCCGCCAGCGCCACCCCGACCATCATGGTGTTTGGTGACAGTTTGTCCTCGGGTTATGGCTTGCCGCAAGACGCCGGCTGGGTGGCACTTCTCAAAAAACGCTTGCGCCAAGAGCTGCTGAATTACGACGTAGTCAATGCCAGCATCAGCGGAGAGACAACACGCGGCGGTCTGAGCCGCATATCGCAAAGCCTTGCAGCGCACCATCCGTCAATCGTCATCGTCGAATTGGGCGGCAACGACGGTTTGCGCGGGCAACCCATCGAAGCCACGCGCGATAATCTGGAGGGCATTATCAAATCCTGCCAGTTGCGCGGGGCCAAGGTACTGCTCATCGGCGTGCGCCTGCCCCCGAACTACGGGCCAGCCTATACGCAGCAGTTTCACGCAATTTATCCACAACTTGCGAAGCGCTACCAACTTGCTTTGACGCCATTCATGCTCGAAGGTTTTGGCGATGACCTTTCCATGTTCCAGGCTGATGGTATACACCCGACCGCCGCGGCACAGTCCGTCATTCTCGATAATATCTGGAAACATTTGAGACCTTTACTGCAATGAAATCAGCGCGCGAAATATGTTATATTGCTCTAACAGCAAGATGCATTGACGAAATGAAACCATGGGACACGAAAAATCAAAACTACCGACTTACGAGGTGGAGTTTATTCCGGTCGAAAGAAGACTGGATGAAAGACGTGCGTCCTCATACAGATCGCGGCGGCACATCGGCATTGAGAAACGCCGCAGACCCAGTCGCAGAGCCTCGGAATTCGCACAAAAAACCAAGAAATAGCATAACTCACTCAACCAACCTGATCTCCGCCGCTCCTGCTTTCATTCTGCCTATCCTGGCTGCGTAATCGAATCCCTGGTCGCGGAAGACGCTCAGCGCTTCCTGCACGTCACTCTCGTCGCAGGCCACCAGCAAGCCGCCGCTGGTCTGCGGATCGCACAACAGTTTTTTTTGCCACTCGGGAACAGCTTGAGGCAAAACCACCTGCCCGCAGTAGCTCGCCCAATTGCGCTCGATTGCGCCGGGGCCGAACCCCTGCTTTGCCAATCCCAACGCCTCGGAAAAAATTGGCAGCGCAGCAAAGCTAATTTCCGCGCCAAGCCCGGACCCAGTGCAGACTTCCAGCAGATGTCCCAACAGACCGTATCCTGTAACATCGGTGATGGCGTGTACGCCGGTGATGTCTGCGAGTCCCACTCCGGCGCAATTTAGCTGCGTAGTGCTCTCCACCATTTGTCGGTAGCCCTGATCCGACAGTTTGCCTTTTTTCAGCGCCGCACTCATGATGCCGACTCCCAGCGCCTTGCCTAAAATTACGGCATCGCCCGCGCGCGCGGTGTCGTTGCGCCTTATTTTGTCGGGGTGGGCAAGTCCCAGGCCCACAAGACCATAAATAGGCTCCGGTGAATCAATCGAATGTCCGCCCGCTATGGGAATTCCTGCTTGCGAGCAGATATCTTCGCCGCCGGAAAGAATGCGCTGTATTACCGGAACCGGAAGCTTGCCGATTGGCATGCCAACAATGGCGAGCGCCAAAACCGGACGTCCACCCATCGCGTAAATGTCGGATAACGCGTTGGTGGCTGCGATGCGACCGAAATCATAGGGATCATCCACGATCGGCGTGAAAAAATCTGTGGTCGCTATCAGCGCCTGCATTTCATTCAGTTTGTAGACCGCCGCGTCATCGCTCGTTTCGGCGCCAACCAGCAAATTCGGCCAGGACTTGCCGAGTGCGGATTTTGACAAGATTTCGCGCAGCGCCGCCGGCGCGATTTTGCATCCGCAGCCGCCGCCGTGCGAAAATGCGGTCAACTTGATATCGCCAATTTCAGCCAATTGATTCATTCACATGCTTTCTTTTTCAGCTCGAGGTTTAGTTAACGTAACACAGTTGTGCGAATTTGACGAGTTGATCGACGTGCGTTCGCCGGCTGAATTCGCGGAAGACCACATTCCTGGCGCCGTCAACTGCCCGGTGCTCGATGACGCTGAAAGAAAGCAGATTGGAACCATATACAAGCAGGCGTCCAGCTTCGAAGCGAAAAAAACCGGCGCCGCATTGATTGCGCGTAATATTGCACATCATATCGAACAGGTTTTTATCACACGGCAAAAGGACTGGCGGCCCCTGGTCTATTGCTGGCGCGGCGGCAACCGAAGCGCCGCGTTAGTGCATGTTCTGGAACAAGTCGGTTGGCGCGCAGGAAGACTTAAAGGCGGCTATAAATCGTATCGCGCGGCAGTGATCGAAGGGCTGCTGAAGCTGCCCAAACGATTTCGGTTCCGCGTCATCTGCGGTCCAACCGGCTCCGGCAAAAGCCGCCTGATACAGATGCTTGACCTGCTCGGAGCGCAGGTGCTGGACTTGGAGCGCTTGGCGGCGCACCGCGGCTCAGTGCTGGGAGACCTGCCCGGTGAACCGCAGCCCGCGCAAAAAATGTTTGAAAGCCTGATCTGGGCGAAGCTGCAAGGATTCGATCCCGCAAAACTGGTATATGTTGAATCGGAGAGCAAGAAAATCGGCAACCTGCACCTCCCGGACGCGTTGCTCGACGCAATGTGGCGCGGACGTTGCATCCGCATCGAAGCAAACTCCAGTTTGCGGGCGACGTTACTCAAAGATGAATACCAGCATTTCTTACACAATCCCGAAATGTTGTTTCAAAAGCTTGAACTGCTGAATTCACGCTATGGACATGATCTGATCAATTGCTGGAAAAGCTACGTGGCGGACGGGCATTGGGACACTCTGGTAATGGAATTGCTGGAGCGCCATTATGATCCGGCTTACAGCAAGTCCACCCTGAAACATTATGCGGACTTTCAGAATGCGCCGATTCTAAACGTTAAGGCAACCGGCGATGCCGAAATGCGGCAGCTGGCGCAGAACATCATTTCAGAGAGCGGAAAAGACTAAAATGAAACTGGCACTTAAAATAGACGTGCAGACTTTGCGCGGTACCCGTCAAGGCGTGCCGCGTCTTATCGAGCTTTTGCAAAAGCATAATGCCTCCGCCAGTTTTTTCTTCTGCGTCGGGCCCGATCACACCGGACGCGCTGTAAAGCAGCTTTGGCGTGCCAATCTTCTCAAGTATTATGGCATGCCATCGATGCTTTACGGCACTGTGCTTCCGGGGCCCGACATTGGCAAACAATGCAGCGATATCATGAGCAAAGCGCGGGCCGCGGGTAATGAGATCGGCCTGCAGGCGTATGACGCGGCTGCATGGTGCAATCATGCGGCGCAAAGTGACGCAGCGTGGTGCGAAAAGCAAATGCGGCTTGGCTACGAGCGCTTTGCCGAAATATTCGGGGAACCTCCTAAAACGCGGGCTGCTGCGGGCTGGCAGATGAACCTACACTCTTACCGGCTGACCCAGCGCATGGGTTTTCACTATTGCAGCGACACCCGCGGCCGCGGCCCGTTCATTCCCATTTACCATGGAGAAATCATTGCCTGCCCGCAGCTTCCGACCACGCTTCCTACTGTCAATGAGGCGATCAAAAGCGCAGGGTTGGATGCGTGTGCCGAGCATATTTTGAATCTCAGCACTGATTCGCCTCCAACCGGTCACCTCTACACATTGCGTGCCGAACTTGAGGGCATGCGACTTGCGCCGGTTTTCGAGCGGCTGCTGCACGGCTGGCGCGCCCAGGGATATGAATTGGTGTCGGCTGGCGAGATTTATGCCTCGCTGGAGATCGGGAGGCTGCCGCGACACGAAGTGGAACTGGGCCATTGGCCCGGCACCCCTAGCATGATCATGCTGCAAGCCAAGGAATTCCTTGCCGGTTAAATGCGTTTGTACCATGATTGCCAAGCAAATACGGCTGTTATACACTGCGCCAAAGGATAATGATTGACGTTGTCTTCCCCGATTTTGATCTCGCCTCAACCGGGAACAAGGCGATTCACCTCTCCTCTTCCGCCGGCAAAATTCTCATCACTCATTTTCATCAAAACGGTTCTGCGGCTGGGCGTACCATCAAGGCTGACGCATGCAGCCTTTCGTACCACGATTGAGAATTGAAAATATCGTTTAATGGAAAATACCATAATGACACAGAGAAAATCAGCTACTGTCGTTACCAGCCTGCATGCCAAAACCAAGCTGTTTGTCCTCGATACGACCGTGCTGATGCACGATCCGACCAGTCTGTTTCGCTTCCAGGAGCACGATGTTTACCTGCCCATGTGCACCCTGGAAGAACTCGATCACAACAAGAAAGGCATGTCCGAAGTAGCGCGCAATGCGCGCCAGGCAAGTCGTTATCTCGACGAAATCGTCAGTGACGCCTTTACCAACGTGGAACAAGGGATTTCTCTCCAAACGCACGGCGGAAAAGATGCGACCGGGCATTTGTTCCTGCAGACCAAGGCCATCAGCAGCGATCTTCCCGCGCATTTTCCCGGTGGAAACGGCGACAACCAGGTGATTGGCGTAGTGAAGCATTTACGGGAAACTTTTCCTGCGCGCGACGTCATTTTAGTCAGCAAAGACATCAATATGCGAATTAAGGCGCGCGCGCTGGGCTTTGCGGCCGAAGATTATTACAACGACAAGGTGCTTGAAGACACCGATTTGCTATACACCGGATTCCAGCAATTGCCGGAAGATTTTTGGGATAAACACGGCAAGGAAATGGAATCCTGGCAACACGCCGGTCATACCTACTACCGAGTCAGCGGGCCGCTCTGTCCCAGCCTCCTAGTGAACGAATTTGTGTATCAGGATATCGGCAAACCGTTTAATGCCCGAGTCAAGGAGCAGACTCGAGAGAGCGCGGTATTGGAGACGCTCAGGGATTACACGCACCAGAAGAACAGCGTGTGGGGGATCACCGCGCGCAATCGCGAGCAAAACTTCGCTTTGAACCTGCTGATGAACCCAGAAATCGACTTCATCACCTTGCTCGGTCAAGCCGGCACCGGAAAGACCTTGCTGACCCTTGCTTCCGCTTTGATGCAAACCCTGGAGAATAAGGTCTATACTGAGATCATTATGACTCGGGTCACGGTGCCGGTGGGCGAGGACATCGGCTTCCTCCCGGGGACCGAGGAAGAGAAAATGACGCCCTGGATGGGAGCTTTGGAAGATAACCTGGACGTGCTCAACAATACCGATGACGAGGCTGGAGAGTGGGGCCGCGCGGCGACGCGCGACTTGATTCGTTCGCGCATCAAGGTAAAATCACTCAATTTTATGCGCGGCCGCACTTTCATCAGCAAGTTTCTGATCATCGACGAAGCGCAGAATTTAACGCCGAAACAAATGAGAACGTTGATCACGCGCGCTGGACCGGGCACCAAGGTGATTTGCATCGGCAATATCTCGCAAATCGATACACCGTATCTCACCGAGGGCAGTTCCGGATTAACCTATGTTGTAGACCGGTTCAAAGGCTGGTCGCACAGCGGGCATGTCACCCTGCAGCGCGGGGAGCGATCGCGATTGGCCGATTACGCAGCGGGGATACTGTGATGAGAAAATCTTCGATAATTTTGCAAACCGCGCTGTGCGGCGTGGCTATTTTGCTTGCGGCGATCAACGCCTTTGCGGTAGTCACTATCGGCAATTTGACGGTAGATTCATTGCGCGATGAGCCGCTTAAAGCCAATATTGAATTTCAGGCCGGAGCCGGCGAGGCCATCACTTCGGAATGCCTATCGCTCGGCAAGCCTGATACCGAAGCCGAGAACAAGCTGCCGTATCTTACCGACGCCAACATCTCTCTGGACACGCGTGACGGCAAGCAGTTCATAAGTATCACAACCTCGCAACCGGTTACCGACAGCAGCTTTAACCTGCTCGTAAAAGTTCAGTGTCCGGGCCAATTGCAGATCGCGCGCGACTTTACGGTACAGCTGGGAACACGCATCGGCAACGTGGTGACGATCCCGGCGCAGTCTGAAACTGCGATGACTGAAGCAGCGCCGGTCACCGGCAGCCAGCCCAAAGGCGGAGGCGTTTACTGGAGCATGCGCGCCGGCGATACGCTACCCGGCCTTGCGCAGAAGATTTACCCCAAGGACCCGTTCTACCAGAAAAAAATGGTGTGGGCGATCGTGCAATATAATCCGCAGGTGTTTCCCGATGGCAAGCCGGATGAGCCGCCCACTGGGACCGTCATTATCATTCCGGATTTGCGCGACGTTCCGGCGGTAAAGATTCCGGGTGAAGGAGGCGCAATGAAGGCACGCAAAACGTCAGGCAAAGCCAAATCGCCCGAGGCAAAAAACGAGTCCACGGGCGAAGCCGCTCCGGCGAAGTAGTGTCAGCAGATTCCGGTCAAAGTGTGTTTGGCGGCCTGCAGGTGAGCGCGTAGGCGTTGCACAGAACGCTCGACCGACGCTCCTCAATAGCCGGGGCTGTAACTTTCGAAACGAGTGAATTCGGGAAGAAAAGTTAAGGGTACCGTGCCTATCGGACCGTGGCGTTGTTTTCCGATGATAATTTCCGCCATTCCCTTATCCTTGGTTTCTGGGTTGTAAACTTCGTCGCGGTATATAAACAAAATCAAGTCCGCGTCCTGCTCGATGGCTCCCGACTCGCGCAAATCGGACATAATCGGGCGCCGATTGGTACGCTGCTCAAGACTGCGGTTAAGTTGAGAAAGCGCAACTACGGGTACATTCAGTTCTTTCGCCAGCGCTTTCAGCGAGCGGGAAATCTGTGAGATCTCCGTAGCACGATTCTCGCCTTCGCTCGCCGCTGACATCAGCTGCAGGTAATCAATCACCAGCAATCCCAAGCCGCCGCACTGACGGTGCAGGCGGCGCGCTCGTGCCTGCAGTTGAGGCGCCGTGAGGGCCCCGCTTTCGTCTATATAAATCGCGGCATCGTTGAGTTTACCCACTGCATGCGTGAGTTTCTGCCAATCCTCGTCTTGAAGTTTACCGGTCCGCACTTTGTGCTGATCCAGGCGCCCCACCGAGCCCATCATGCGCATCACTAGCTGGGTGCCCGACATTTCCATGCTGAACACCGCAACCGGAAGGCGCAATTCAATCCCGACATGCTCAGCGATATTGAGCGCAAGCGCGGTTTTGCCCATGCTCGGCCGTCCCGCGACGATAACCAGATCTCCAGGCTGCAGGCCAGACGTCTTCTGATCGAGATCAGTGAACCCGGTCGGCACACCCGTGATCTCGCTCGGGTTGTCGCGGTGGTACAGCATGTCTATGCGCTCCACCACCTGGGTGAGCAGCGGCTGGATTTCAGCAAATCCAATCTGCCCACGCGCTCCCGCTTCGGCGATATGAAATACCTTGGCTTCCGCCTCGTTCAGCAAGTCGACGGCCTCCCGCCCCATCGGATTGTAAGCGCTGTCCGCGATCTCCGTCGCTACTGCGGCAAGTTTGCGCAGCACCGAGCGGTCGCGCACGATCTCCGCATAACGACGGATGTTCGCTGCGGAAGGCGTGTTCTGGACCAGCGCACCGAGGTAAGCCAGGCCTCCCGCATTCTCAAGTTCAGCGCTGTTTTCCAGGGATTCGGCGACGGTTATTACGTCCGCCGGCTTGTTGCGTTCGATAAGCTTGGAGATATGTCGATAAATCAGGCGGTGGTCATGCCGATAAAAATCTGCTTCGACTATCAAATCACCGACTTTGTCCCACGCGGCGTTGTCCAACAGTAAGCCGCCTAGCACCGATTGTTCCGCTTCGATTGAATGCGGCGGTAGCTTAATTACATCGACCTGCTCATCATGCACGACTTCAGAAACCGCCTGGATCATGACTTAATGTACGTCGTTAAGCAAAGCGTATATATCTTTGTATTATAAATAACTTTGTTTCAAGATTTTTAGCTCGTCGGTGATCAAATACACGGTACTGCCGCAACTTATATCTTACGTTCGTAGATGCGTCGCCAAAAGACTTTGCTGACAGTCATGCCTCTCCGAGCACTGACACCGTGATAGTCGCTTTCACGTCAGTATGCAACACCACCGTTATATTGTAATCCCCAACCTGCTTCAACGGGCCGTGCGGCATGCGGATCGCGGCTTTCTGGATGGGAAACCCTTGAGCGTGCAAAGCCTCGGCAATGTCCACATTGGTCACCGAGCCAAACAGTTTGCCGTCGACACCTGCCTTCTGAGTAATTTGCAGCATTAGACCCTGCATTTTGGCGCTTTGCTCTTGGGCTGAAGCAAGAACCTCGCTCTCGGTTTTTTCAAGTTCCGACCGCCTCAACTCGAATTCAGCGATATTTGCCGGTGTTGCGCGCTTCGCCTTGCCCTGCGGAATAAGATAATTGCGCGCAAAGCCTTCCTTCACCTTGACTACGTCGCCCAGTTTTCCAAGATTGACCAGCTTTTCCAAGAGTATGACTTGCATGCCTCAATTCCTTAATGCAGATCGGTATACGGCAACAACGCCAGGAACCGAGCACGTTTGACCGCAGTGCTCAATTGCCTCTGATAATGCGACTTGGTGCCCGTTATTCGCGCGGGGATGACCTTGCCGCTGTCGTTGATGAAATCCTTTAAAAGATCGACGTCTTTGTAGTCCACTTCCTTTATACCTTCGACGGTGAAGCGGCAAAATTTCTTGCGTCTGAATAAGGGGCGGCTGCTTCCCTCTTTCCGGTCCTTGCGGTCTTTTTTGTCTTTGCGTTTAAAACTAGGCCTCGGCATATCTGTCCTTTACTATTCCAGTTCCACGTTGTTCACATGCAACACCAGTTGCTCGTTGTTTTTGCTTCTGGGCGCCAAGAAACCCGACAATCTTACCGGCGCACCCAGTTTCAATTTCGCTGCGGTTTTTGCAACTTCATCCAGCGCCAATGCGTCAATTTCGTATTCGACGTTGCGCTTTCTCCCACCGTGCATTTGCCACGAGGCATGGATCAACCGGAAATTCAGAACCGCGATTCCTGCCGGCGTATAACGCAGCGGTGTAACATCCACAATCTTGCCGCATAGCTCGACGCTATTGCAATCCACATTTAGTTTTCCGGTTCCTCGGGGACGGCCTCGGTTTTGACCTCGTCCGCCGTTTGCATTAGTGACCGGCTTTTTTCCTCTCGCATCATCGGCGAAGGACTGCTCACGGCACTACCCGTTTTCACGGTCAGGTGCCGCAGCACGGCATCGTTAAATTTAAACGCGTGCTCCAATTCATCCAGTGTTCCCTGATCGCACTCGACGTTCATCAGCACGTAATGCGCCTTGTGAACTTTAGCTATAGGATAAGCGAGCTGCCTGCGGCCCCAGTCTTCCAGACGATGCACCTTGCCGCCCTTGGAGGACACCAAGCCCCGATAGCGCTCGATCATTCCAGGCACCTGTTCGCTTTGGTCAGGATGAACGATAAAAACGATTTCGTAATGCCGCATGTAACGTCCTTTTGGGTAAATGGAAAAAGGTTTCCATTGAGCCTCTTGCTATGCCTGAGCAATGAGGCAAGGAGTGAAAGCGCGTAATTATAAGGTTCCCAGCCCAGGCGGGCAACTGGTATATTATCTCGTACAAATGTCGCAACCCGCCATCTCATTGACAGTGCTTAACTAACATACATTGCGGTTTATGAGCGACCAAGAACTTCTGCGTGTTCTGCAAGAAATTCGCGACAACCAGATGCTTCAGTTGGAACGCCAAGCTCAAGGTTTGGAATTACAGCGCGAGCAGTTTGCTCTAGTACGAAAACAATCCGAACGAGCCGAGCGCATTCAAGACCGCGCCGAATATATCCAGGCTAAGAGTACACAGCTGGTAACCGGCGCGCGCAAGATGTTGGCGGTTATTTTGCCGATAATCGTCGCCATCATCATTTTGATCATGTATCTACTGTGGAAATTTTTTCGTTGAGGGAACAAGCTTTGGGCGAGGGCGCAAATCGCCGGGATAGACAGATTGAATATTGAATATTCCAGGAGATGAAAAAATGCAGCACTCAATGATAACTACAGCTCTTGAACTTCCCGGTTATACCGTTACCAAGAATCTTGGCGTGGTGCGGGGAATTACTGTTCGCTCCCGTTCGGTCGTCGGCAATATCTTTGGTGGGCTGCAGTCGCTGTTCGGGGGCAACCTATCCGTCTATAGCAATCTATGTGAACAGGCACGTTCGGAGACCTTTGACCTGATGTGCGCACACGCCGACCAGCTTGGGGCGAATGCCATCGTAGCCGTGCGGTACGATGCAACCGAGTTAATGGCGGGACTGACCGAAGTTCTGTGCTACGGAACTGCGGTTATTGCCGCGATTAACAGATAAGCGGTCCCGCTGCTCATCACAATCGCTTTTCGCAGCAACCCGCTACGCGGGCACTACGTTCTTTGCCGCCCGCTGTCTTTTGGTTTCAAAAAGACATATTCCGCTTGCCACCGATACATTAAGGCTCTCAATACTTCCGGCCATCGGAATCCGCACCAACTCATCGCACGTTTCTTTGGTCAAGCGCCGTAATCCCGCGTCTTCGGCGCCGAGCACCCAAGCGATAGGTCCGCTTAAGTTTGCGGAAAACAAATCCTGCTTCGCCTTATTGTCCGCGCCGATTATCCAGATTTTGCGTTCTTTGAGTCCGTGCAACGTGCGCACAAGGTTGGTGACTGCAAAATAGGGCACTGTTTCCGCTGCGCCGCAGGCAACTTTTAGGACGGTAGGATTCATACCCACCGCGCGGTCCTTGGGGGCGATGACCGCTTGCACGCCAGACGCGTCCGCTACGCGCAAGCACGCGCCAAGGTTATGCGGGTCTTGAATGCCATCCAATACCAGGAGCAACGCAGGTTCGGTCAACGCGTCTAGAAGTTCATCTAAATCCAGATGCTGGGATTCGTCGGTGGTTTTGGCGACTACATTCTGATGTCGCGCATGCCGCGTCATGCCATCAAGCCGTTTGCGCTCCACCGCGATGACGCGCACTCCACGACTTTCAGCCAAGGCGATTAGAATATTCATACGCCGGTCGCGGCGTATTTCGTCCACATAAATTTCTTTGATGCTTTTAGCGTTTCGCCGAACGCACGCGGTCACTGCGTGCAAGCCATAAATCAGCCGGCTCATGTCCTCACCCGGTGTGAAAGGTTGTTTTCTTTACCTTCCTACCTTTTTTGTCCGATGCGGCACCAGTCACATCGAGAACGAAATCAATTTTTGTGCCTTGCAAATCCACTCTCACTACCCTGATACGCACCCGGTCACCCAGGCGGAATCGTGTGCCCGTACGCTCCCCCTGCAACAGGTGCTTCTGGGCATCGAAATGAAAGTAATCATTCCCCAGATCAGAAATATGAACCAGCCCTTCTACGTAGATGTCATCCAGTGCGACGAAAATGCCGAATGCAGCCACACCGCTCACCGTTCCGTCGAAGCACTCATTGATTTTATCCTGCATGTAATAACACTTGAGCCAGGATTCCACTTCACGGGTCACTTCGTCTGCGCGGCGTTCAGTAACAGAGCAATGGATACCGAGCTGTTGCCAGTTGCCCGGATCATAGCTCTTGCCCTGCAGCACCGCCTTTATTGCCCGGTGCACCAGCAAATCCGGATAACGCCTGATCGGAGATGTAAAATGGGTATAAGACTCATAGGCCAGTCCGAAGTGGCCCACATTATCCGGGCTGTAGACAGCCTGCTGCAGGGACCGCAGCATCACCGTTTGCAGCAACTGCGCATCGGGGCGGTCGCGAATTGTTCTCAACAGCTTCGCATAATCCTTAGCGTGCGGATTGTCGCCGCCGCCCAAATGCAATCCGAATTCCCTGAGAAATCCGCGCAAGGCCTCGAGCTTTTCCGGAGTAGGACCTTCGTGAATCCGGTACAGCGTCCGCTGGCCGTGCGTCTTGAGAAAATCCGAGGCGCATACGTTTGCCGCCAGCATACATTCTTCAATCAACCGGTAAGCATCGTTGCGTTTTACGGGAATGATGCGCTCGATTTTCTGGCGTTCGTTGAAGATCATCTGGGTTTCAATTGTTTCAAAATCAATTGCGCCGCGCCGTTCCCTGGCCTTGGCCAATACGTTATATAGCGTATGAAGGACTTCAATATGTGCCAGCAATTGCGGGCAACGCCGCGCCGCTTCGCCATCCGGATGTTCGAGAATTTCCGCAACCGCAGTGTAGGTAAGCCGTGCTTGAGAGGACATGATTGCCGGATAAAAAAGGTATTTCTCGATTTCGCCGTCGGCCGCGATTAGCATTTCACAGACCATTACCAGCCGTGCAACTCTTGGATTGAGTGAACAAAGATTATTGCTCAATTCTTCGGGCAGCATCGGGATCACCCGCAGCGGGAAATAAACCGAATTGCCACGCTGCAACGCTTCGCGGTCAATGGCGTCGCCCGGTTTCACATAATGACTAACATCGGCAATCGCGACGAATAGCGTGAAACCCTTGCCCCGCGACTCGCAATACACCGCGTCGTCAAAATCCTTCGCGCTTTCACCGTCGATTGTCACGAGCGGAATACCGCGCAAATCTTTGCGTCCCGCGTAGTCTTTTTCCTGTACCGCGCCCGGCATGCGCTGCGCCGATTTCTTTGCCTCGGGCGAAAACAAGTACGGCAGATTATATTTGCGCACCGCGATTTCAATTTCCATCCCCGGGTCGGCGTAACTCCCCAATACTTCGACTATTCGCCCGACTGGTTGTGCATGTTTGCTGGGCTGCTCGATGATTTCCACAATGACGACTTGTCCCGGTTTTGCCGGCTCCTTGCCACCGGGCGCTACCAGGACATCCTGGCTGATGCGCCTGTTTTCGGCCACCACAAATCGAATGCCATGCTCTACATGCAGCCTTCCCACCAAGCGCTGATTGGCCCGCGTGAGTACGTCGACAATCCCAGCCTCAGGGCGACCACGCCGGTCGAATCCAATTTGGCGTGCCATGACCCGGTCACCGTGCAGAACTTTCTGCATTTCGTTGTGGTCCAGAAAGAGATCAGGGCTCCCGTCATCCGGTATCAAAAAACCGAAGCCGTCCGGATGACCCTGCACCGTTCCCTTGATGAGGTCGAGCTTGTCTACAATGCAAATCGCGTCTTTGCGGTTGCGCATGATTTGTCCGTCCCGCTCCATTGCCCGCAGTTGACGTTGAACCAGCGCCTCATCGCGGCCGCGCGCGTCAAGCAGCAGCATCAGTTTTTTGGCGGGAAGCGGCATACCCTGCTCTGCGAGAACCTGCAATATGTATTCACGGCTCGGCAAGGCGGTACGGTATTTCGGTCGTTCACGCTTGTTATGCGGGTCAAGATCACGCTGCATGTGCTTAGTTCCTGATTTGTGGCTGCGGCCGGTTTTGTTAAAGGATCCGGAACCCGCGTTGGATTTCGTTGACAAGAAAATGTTTTCCTATTAGATTTCCACCTTCTCAAAAAGCCGAGATGGCGGAATTGGTAGACGCACCAGGTTCAGGTCCTGGCGGTGGCAACACTGTGGAGGTTCGAGTCCTCTTCTCGGCACCAGCCAGACGCGGTTCCGAGTCGTGATTCTTCAACTTTTTGTCAAAACCATTGGGCTGATCAGTACCCCAGTTCATTTTTCAAATACCCGCGTACCCGTCAGGCAAATGGGTGGCGCAAGACGATTGTTTCTTCACGCTGCGCGCCCGTGGATATGAGGTCAATCGGCACATCGCAAATCTCCTCAATGCGCTTGAGATAATGTTGCGCGGCGGATGGCAGGTCTTCAAATCGCTTCAAAGCCACCGTGCTATCTTTCCATCCCGGGATTTCTTCGTACACCGGCTCGCCCTTGGCAAGCAGTTCCGCACCCACCGGCAGAATATCGCATTTTGCGCCGTCAATCTTGTATCCCACTCCCAGGCACAATCGCTCCATGCCGTCAAGCACATCGAGCTTGGTAACACCCAAACCCGAGACGCCGTTGATTTGGATCGAGCGCTTCAGCGCCGCCGCATCAAACCAGCCACAGCGGCGCGCGCGACCCGTGGTTGCGCCGAATTCCTGGCCGCGTGACGCGAGCGTTTTTCCCACCTCATCGCTCAATTCAGTTGGAAACGGGCCGGAGCCGACGCGCGTGGTATAGGCTTTGGTGACACCCAATACGTAATGCAACATTTGCGGCCCAACGCCGCTTCCGGCGCTGGCTGCGCCTGCCACGCAGTTGCTAGAGGTGACGTAGGGATAAGTGCCGTGGTCAACATCGAGTAGCGTTCCCTGCGCGCCTTCGAACAGCAAATTTTTTCCGTCGCGGCTCGCTTGGCATAAAAGGCTTGGAACATCTGCAACCAATGGCTTGATTTGCTCGGCAAGCGCGAGTGCGTCTTCAAGAGTGCTTTGATACGCGACAGGCTTCACGTTGAAAAAATTTTTCAAAACGAAATTGTGGTATTCCAGCACTTCGTGAAGCTTGGATGCAAAACGTTCATGATGAAATAAATCCTGCAGACGGATGGCCCGTCGCGCCACCTTGTCTTCGTAGGCCGGTCCTATGCCGCGCCCGGTGGTGCCAATCTTGAGGGCGCCCTTCGCTGTTTCGCGCGCCTGATCGAGAGCCGCGTGGTAGGGCAGAATCAGCGGACAGGCATCGCTGATTTTCAACCGGCCGGCAACTTCTACTCCGGCCTTTTTGAGCATGGTCATTTCATCCAACAGAGCCTGTGGCGACAGCACCACGCCGTTGCCGATATAACAAGTTACTTTTTCGCGCAGGATTCCCGACGGGATCAGATGCAAGACGGTCTTCTTGCCTTCGATCACCAAGGTGTGACCGGCATTGTGTCCGCCTTGAAAGCGCACCACCCCCTGGGCGTGGTCGGTGAGCCAGTCCACGACCTTGCCCTTGCCTTCATCTCCCCATTGTGCACCGACAACGACGACGTTCTTTGACATACCCGGTCCGGTTATTTTAAATCGCTTGTTTCCCAAACCCCATTGCGCAATACCAGAATTCGATCGCAGTTGAGATCCGTGCCCGCCTTTTCATGAGGCAAGTCAATAATCACGATTTCCCCCTGTTCGCGCAAGCTCGCTATCTTTTTGTTCAGGGCCGCGTCCGCTGAATATGGCGCAAGTATCGCCGAACGCACGGATTTGCGCGGCAGCAACGCAGCTACCTCGCGCAAGTCCATGCTGAATCCGGTCGCCGGCCGGGCGCGACCGAAGGCCTTGCCGACTTCATCGTAGCGCCCACCGACCGCAATTGCGTTAGCCGAGCCTATGACATAAGCGCTGAACACAACGCCGCTGTGATAGCGGTAGCCGCGCACTTCAGCCAGGTCAAAGCTAACGCCGGCTACTTTTCCCCGCAGTTCCTTTGAGAACGCCTGCAGCTCAGCCAAGGCCTTGGAAATCTCAGGGTAATCGGGCAGGCGTTTCGCAGCACGCTGCAGCATTTCATCGCCGCCGTAAAGGTCCGGCAATGACATCAACGCTTGACCGGTGCGAGGGTCAAGCCCGTTTGTCAGCTCGCGCAATGCAGGTCTGTCTTTGGATTGCAAGACCCCGAAAAGCTCGTCTTCAAGTTCAGCGGACAGGTCCCCGCGCCGAGCGATGCTGCGAAATACGCCGACATGCCCAAGATCGAGTTGTATCTCAGCGATGCCTGCGAGCCTTAGCGACTGCAGCATCAGCTGCTGAACCTCTGCATCACTTTCCAATCCGCGGTGACCGTAAAGCTCGGCTCCGATCTGCAGCGGTTCGCGGGTGCGCCCGGTTGCCGAAGGCCGGGTATGCGCCACGCTGCCGCAATAACATAAGCGCGTGATGCCTTCGCGATTCAACAGGTGTGCATCGATGCGCGCAACCTGCGGCGTAATGTCGGCGCGCAGACCCATCATCCTGCCGCTTAACTGATCCACGAGCTTGAAAGTCTTCAAATCCATATCGCGGCCAGTACCCGTGAGCAGCGACTCTACGTATTCAACCAGCGGTGGAATCACAAACTGGTAACCGTGCGCATAAAAAAGGTCAAGGATGACGCGCCGCAGCTCCTCAATGCGTCGCGCCTGGGGCGGCAGAATGTCTTCAATATATTCAGGGAGCAGCCAGTTACGCATCATCGAACCAGATAAAGCACCAGCAGACCGGCCAGCATGGATGTAAGCCCCATGAAACGGATTTGCCCATCAGTCATCTCG
This sequence comes from Burkholderiales bacterium, assembly GCA_035518095.1. NCBI lineage: Bacteria > Pseudomonadati > Pseudomonadota > Betaproteobacteria > Burkholderiales > Burkholderiales bacterium. The sequence continues at coordinate 44,149 of DATIXX010000076.1, forward strand.
ATTAATCTTTTGAAAGCCTCACGCCATATTGTCGGTAACAAAAAAGGAAGGATCCCCTCCAGCACCAGCATCAAGGCAAACGCTGTCAGCAAAAGCTTGAACATAGTTCGCCTATTTGCCCGGCTTAGCGGCGTGTTTCAGATATTTGAAGAACTCCGAATTGGGGTCGAGCACAAGCAAGTTATTTTTAGCCCTGAAACTGTCCCTGTAGACTTCCAAACTGCGGTAAAAAGAGTAGAACTCAGGGTCTACGTTATAGGCGTCCGCATAAATCTCCGCGGCTTTGGCGTCTCCCTGGCCTTTGGCGCGCTGCGCATCGCGGTACGCTTCTGCGAGAATGACTTCGCGTTGTTTGTCCGCATCCGCGCGGATTTTTTCAGATTCTGCAGCTCCGGTCGAACGCAGCTGGTTAGCGACGCGCTTGCGTTCGGCTTCCATGCGGCGATAAACCGATTCGCTTACTTCCTGCGGCAGATCTACGCGCTTTAATCGTACATCCAGCACCTGCACTCCGATGTTGGCTCCGTCTTGATTCGCTTTTTCCCGCATTTGCTCCATAATCTGGCCGCGCTCACCCGACACGACATCGTGCACAGTGCGGTTGCCAAATTCGTTGCGCAAAGCGGAAGTTACGGTTTGTGAGAGCCGCAACTCCGCACGTTGCTCGTCTCCTCCAACGCTGACATAGTATTGCCTAACGTCCGCGACGCGCCATTTCACGAACCAATCCACCAGCACATTTTTTTTCTCCGAGGTCAGGAAACGCTCCGGTTCCGGAGTGTCCAGAGTTCGTATGCGCATGTCGAAAAAGCGCACGTTGTCGAGTATCGGAATCTTGAAATGCAATCCAGGCTGCTTTTTTATCGAAATAATTTCACCCAGGCGAAAAACGATGGCGTTCTGCCACTGATCGACCGCAAACATGCTTAGGCTAGCCACTACCAGCACAGCGATTATGCCAATAAGGATCGCACCGGTATTCCTCATGGCCGTGGCTCCCGCTCGCGGCTGCGGAACGCATCTCGCGAACGCTCCGGAGTTTCCGATGGCTGAGCCGTCTCAGGCGTCACGCCTCCCGGCGCAAGCTCCTGAGTTGTCGGCGCAACGCCTTCGCTCCGCAGCAATTTGTCGAGCGGCAGATACAGTAGACTCGCTCCGGACTTCGGCTCTATCAAGACTTTGTTATTGCTGGATAGCATGCGCTGCATCGTGTCTAAATATAGACGCTCACGCGTCACCGCCGCTGACTTCCTGTATTGCGCTTCAATCTGACTGAAGCGGCTGGCATCGCCTTCGGCATCGGCAATTACCCGCTGACGGTAGCCATCCGCCTCTTGCAGTAGTCGTGCAGCACCGCCTCGTGCCCTGGGAATTACATCGTTGGCGTAGGCTTGGCCTTCGTTTTTTTGCCGCTCCCGGTCCTGGCCCGCCTTTACTGCGTCATCAAAGGCCGCCTGCACCTGCTCCGGCGGCTGCGCGTTTTGCATGGTTACTTTGCTAATCAAAATTCCGGTTTTATAACGATCCAGGATTTGCTGCATCAGTTGGGACGCTTGAGCCGCCACTTGCTCGCGCCCTTCGTAGAGCACAAAATCCATTTTGCTTTTTCCCACGACTTCACGTATTGATGATTCTGCCACCTGCAGCACCGCATCATCCGGTGAACGATTGTTAAACAGGTAATCCTCGGGATTCTTGATAACATATTGCACAGCGAACTGGATATCGATGATGTTTTCGTCGTCGGTAAGCATCAGCGATTCTTTGAGTACTTTGCTTTTCACATTGTTGCGGTAGCCGACTTCCACCGTTCTTACCTGCGAAACATTGACGAGGTCCACGCTTTCCATTGGATAAGGCAGGTGCCAGCGCGGTCCCGGTTGAGTCGTCTCAATGTACTTACCAAAACGCAATACTACACCGCGCTGCGATGCATCGACGATGTAGAAACCACTTGCCAGCCACACCAGCAAGACCAGCGCAATCAGCAAGCCGAGCCCGCCGCCAAATTGTTTGGGAGCCGCGGTCCCTGGCCCGCCACCTGAAATGCGACCGCGACCGAACAGCGCATTCAACTTTTCGTTGAATTTGCGCCATACATCATCCAAGTCGGGGGGGCCTTGGTTGCCGCGCTTTCCCCATTGCGGATCGTTTAATGCCATGTGGAATATCCCAAAAAAAATCTAACGCCGTCGCCGACGCGTTAAGCTCAGGCAACTTCTACTGCAACCGGTTCCGGGGTTTCGCCGCTCATCGCTTCAAACAGCGCCAGCCGCACAAGATCAATGCCTTCAGAGGTGTGCGCACTCAAACGAACTCGGGAGATTTTACCATATTCGTCACGCTCTACGCCTTGTGACCAACCACACAAGTCGATTTTGTTGAGTACTAGCACCTGCGGCAGCCGGTCCGCGCCGATCTCTGCGAGCACTTTATTGACTTCAATGATTTGCCGGTCGTGGTTGGGATGACTGGCATCGACTACATGCAGCAACAAATCCGCCAGAGCAGTTTCTTCCAGTGTCGCACGAAACGCTTCAACCAGCGTGTGCGGGAGACTGCGGATGAAGCCCACCGTGTCGGAAAGCACAACTGAGCCGCGATGCGGAACAAACATTTTGCGCGAAGTGGTGTCGAGCGTCGCAAACAACTGGTCGGCTGCAAAGGCATTGGCATGTGTAAGACAATTGAATAGCGTGGATTTGCCGGCGTTGGTGTAACCCACCAGTGACACCGACATTACGTTGGCCCGGCGCCGCGCCCTTCGTTGAACTTCGCGTTGCCGTTGCAATCGCGCCAACTTATCCTTTAGGACCTTGACGCGTCTCGCGAGTAGACGACGGTCGGTTTCCAACTGCGTTTCGCCAGGCCCGCGCAATCCAATTCCGCCTTTTTGCCGTTCCAAATGTGTCCAGCCTCGCACCAATCGAGTCGAGAGATGCTCGAGTTGCGCGAGCTCGACCTGCAGCTTTCCTTCGTGGCTTTTAGCGCGCTGCGCAAAAATATCGAGTATAAGACTGGTGCGGTCCACTACTCTGCATCGCAGATGCTTTTCCAGGTTGCGCTCTTGGGCCGGAGATAAATCGTGGTTGAAAATAACGAGTTGAGCTCGGTTTTCGCGCAAGGCTTGTGCAATTTCTGCCACTTTGCCGGTTCCGGCGAACAGCGCAGGGTCAGGCTTGGAGCGCCTTCCTTTTATTACAAGTTTGAGATTGATTCCAGCGCTTAAGGCGAGCTGCTGTGACTCTTGCAGCCTTTCTGCGTAGCCCGCCTCGCCAAAATCGAGACTGACTAATACTCCAGTATTCCCGCTGTCGGGACGCTCAAACATTAATTACCGGCGCTAGGTCTCTGGAGAGGATTGCTCGAAGGGCACGCTGACCGCCCTGGCAGGCACCACGGTTGAAATTGCGTGCTTGTAGACCATCTGCGTAACGGTATTTTTCAACAGCACGACGTATTGATCGAACGACTCTATCTGTCCCTGTAATTTGATGCCATTCACTAGATAAATCGAAACCTGCACATGTTCCTTGCGCAAAGCATTCAAAAACGGGTCTTGTAATAATTGCCCTTTTGCACTCATGTTCACTCCATGGTTTTAGTTATTCACAAGTTAACTTTACTCGTTTTTTGAGCTTAAAGCCAGCCGCTCGGCTCACGCAAAGCTCCTTGTTTTCAGACTTATTTACCGGCATAGGGATTCCGGCCGTGCTTGAACTGGACTCTAAGGGGGGTGCCTTGCAGCTTAAAATGCTTGCGCAAAGCGTGTTCCAGGTAGCGCTGGTAGCTGTTAGGAACCCGCTCTAGAGCATTGCCGTGGATAATAACAAGCGGCGGATTCACTCCGCCCTGGTGCGCGTAACGCAGCTTGGGGCGAATGAGCCCCGCGCGCGGCGGCTGTTGCTTGGCGATTGCGGATTGCAGCGCACGAGTTAGTTTCGGAGTCGGAAGTTTCACCATCGCCGCGCGGTATGCCATATCCACTGATTTCAGCAACGCCTGTACGCCCCTGCCTTCAAGAGCGGAAATAAAATGCAGGTTGACAAAGTCCAGAAATCCGAGCTTTCTCGGAAGTTCGAATTTAATTTGTGCGCGCTGCTCTACGCTCAGCGCATCCCATTTATTGACCGCGAGCACCATTGCCCTGCCCGCTTCCAGTATAAATCCTGCAATATGTGCGTCCTGTTCGGAGATTCCGCGCTGAGCATCCAGCACAAGCACGACAACGTCGGCATCCTCCACCGCTTGCATGGCTTTGATCGTCGAAAATTTTTCGACCAGTTCATGTGCTTTGCCGCGCTTTCTCAGTCCCGCAGTGTCAATCAAAGTATAGCTTTTGTCGTTGTGTTCGAATTCGATATAAATGCTGTCGCGCGTCGTTCCGGGCTCGCCGAACACAATCACCCGTTCCTCGCCCAGTAGACTATTGACTAATGTTGACTTGCCCGCGTTTGGTCGTCCGACAATCGCGATCTTCGGATGCTTGCACTTAACTTCGGGTGCCCGCGCGGGTGCCAGGTTCGCCAACGCCAATTCAATGAGTTCGCTCACCCCTTCGCCGTGCGCCGCTGATATCGGCAAGGGGACACCCAACCCCAGTTCAAAAAATTCCGCAGCCGCAACATCGCGCGCCATTCCTTCCGCCTTGTTCACCACAAGCCATACTGGGCGACCGCTCTTGCGCAAACTCTCCGCAATCAATCTATCGCTTGCCTGCAAGCCTTGGCGCGCATCGACCATGAACAAAACTTCGTCTCCCTCGGCAATTGCTTGCTGCGTCTGTTTTGTCATCTGAGCCGAAATGCCATCCTTCGCCGCGGGCTCGAAGCCGCCGGTGTCCACCACGAGAAATGGTTTTATGCCTACCCTGCCATGGCCGAATTGCCGGTCGCGCGTCAATCCCGGCACATCCGCAACAATCGCATCGCGACTTCGCGTAAGGCGGTTAAACAAAGTTGATTTTCCGACATTAGTGCGACCGACCAAGACCAGTGTGGGTTTCATTATGCGCCGATGATACCGCGCCGCAGCGGGTTCACGCGAATCTATGAAAGCGGTTCAACATTCATCGCGTACAGCCCGCCGTCGCGAGTCTGAATCAGTACTCCGTTATCCAATGCGATTGGCGGCGCAGAAATGCGGCTACCATCGGTGGCCCGCCGCGCGGCAAACGAACCGTCCTCGCGCGACATAAAATGCACATAACCATGGAGATCCCCAACAACTATATAGTTTCCAATAACGAGCGGCGCGCTGATCCTGCGCCCGAACAGCTTGTCCTGTTTCCACACACTGGCACCGCTCACCTTGTCGAGTGCCACGACCGCCCCCTTATCGTCGCTCACGTATAAATTGTGATCGTCAAGGGTCAAACCGGAAATGCTCGAGACGTCGCGCGCCCACAGCAGACTGCCGCGAAACAAATCGAAACACCCAACGCGGCCCTGATAAGCGACCGCGCACACGCGTTCATCGTCAACTGCCGGCGTGCTGGTGATATCGGTTACCCGTTCCAGTTCCGTGGTTCCACGCGGTACTGCCACGGTGGCTTCCCATCCGATGTTGCCGGTTTCGATGTCGAGCGCGACCAGTTTGCCGCCGGCTAATCCTGCAAACACACCGCCGCGAGTGATGGCAACACCAGCGAACGAGCGCACGGTGAGCGTGGGCGTGGCGTGCTCGTATACCCATTTACGGCTGCCGTCTGCGGCGTTCAATCCGAAAATTCGCCCGTCTTCGGTGCGCACCACCACAATGCCGTTCGCGACCTGCGGTGCGCTGAGTATTTCACTGGTGAGTCGCGACTTCCAGATCAGGTAGCCTTCGTTATCAAACGCGAGCAGCTCGCCTCTTAAATCGCCTACCAAAACCAGATTGTGCGCGGCGCCAACCCCCGCGGAGAGATTACGGCGGGTATCCACGCGCCAGATCAGTTTGCCGGTTTTTGCGTTATACCGCAGCAGATCGCCTGCCTCGTTTGCGGCATAAACACTGTCATCGGCAAAAGCCGGAGTAAAGACGTATTCACCGGATTCCCCAATGCCCTTCTGCCACAGAACTTCTGTCCGCGCGGCTCTTCTAAACGCTACCAGCGGCGCCGGCTGGTCAACCGTATTTTCGTCATCGCCACTTAGTCCGAGGAGGCCGCATGCGCAGAGCAAAAGTGCAAGCAAGGGGGAAGCCGCCTTGAGAAAACGGCAGCGCATTTACTTTGCTCCCAAGGCTTCCAATTTGACCTGAATCAATTGGCGGTAAGCGCTTTTCGCGTCGATTTGGCTTAGCGCGGCTTGATAAGCACTGCGGGCCTCGGCCGGTTTGCCCTGTGCGACCAACACATCTCCTCTGAGGTCTGAAAAAAACGCGTCATAAGCAGGGTTGTGTTTGGCCTCCAGCAGCTGCAGAGCCTGCGTATAATTCTTTTCATCAAGCAACACTCCGGCGAGCCTAAGGCGCGCGATGTCCCGCAAGTCATCCTCATCGGCGTGGTCGACGACCCATTGCAGCTGAGCTTTTGCGCTTTGCAGGTCCCGCGCCTCGTAATCGGCCCTTGCGGCAATCAACGCCGCGCGCGGCGCGTACGGTGTCGAAGGAAATTTTTTTATGATGAATGCGGCAGCCTCGCCTATTTTTTTTGGATTATTTTGCGGCACCAAACTTTGCAGCTCAGCGTATAGCGCGGCGGCCTCCTGCGCCTTGGCGTGCTGACTGTAGCGCCAGGCCTGGACACCTGTGACTACGACTGCAGCAGCAATCACGGCGAGAACCAGCGCGCGTCTGTTTTCCCTCCACCAGGCTTTCAAGGCATCTATCTGTTCTTGTTCTTGCAAGTCATACATGATATTTCCTCAGCGTTTCGACAATCTCTCGTACTCCGGTGCGGATCTGCTCGCCGGCTTCACGTAACGGTTTTAGGCTTGCCTGTTGCGCCAGCGCTTCATCGTCGCCGATTATTACGGCAAAGCGAGCTTCGCTTGAATCCGCCCGCTTCATCTGCGACTTGAAGCTGCCGCCACCGCAGTGCCATATCACGCGTAGCCCGCCATCGCGCAGTTGCTTCGCGACTTGCAGCGCGAATTTATCGGCCAATTCGCCCTGATGTACAAGATAAGCATCCGCTGGCCGCGCCGGAGGCGCGCCATCATGCAACAGCGCCAGCAAACGTTCAATTCCCATGGCGTAGCCGCACGCAGGCGCTGGTTTGCCACCCAACTGCGCCACCAGTCCGTCGTAACGGCCGCCGGCGCACACAGTGCCTTGGGCGCCCAGCATATCTGACACCCATTCAAATACGGTCAAATTGTAATAATCCAGCCCGCGCACCAAGCGCGGAGAAATTTCGAAATCAATTCCGGCGTCGCGCAATATCGCCTGCAGCCTTTCGAAGTGGGTGCGGGAATCTGCATCGAGATCATCCAGCAGACGCGGCGCGCCGGCGATGACAGGCTGTAATGCGGGATCCTTGCTGTCCAGGACGCGAAGCGGATTCTGCTCCACGCGCGTGCGCACGGCGTCACCTAGCTTTTTTTCATGAGCGGTCAGATATTTTTTCAGGCGTTCGCGGTACCGCATTCGACATTCCGTGCTCCCAAGCGTATTTATTTTTAATTTGATATCCCGTAAACCCAGCTTGTTCCACAGCTGTTCGCACATGATAATGTGCTCAGCGTCAATATCGGGGCCGGGGTAGCCCAGCGCTTCCACGCCAACCTGGTGGAACTGACGGAAGCGGCCCTGCTGCGGACGTTCGTGGCGGAACATTGGCCCCGCATAGTAGAGTCGCTTGGGGCCCGAGTAAAGCAAATGGTGTTGCAACACGGCGCGCACGCAGGACGCCGTGCCTTCCGGACGCAGGGTTAGGCTTTCTCCGCTCAGCTGGTCGACAAAGGTGTACATTTCCTTTTCCACAATGTCTGTCGTTTCGCCGATCGAACGTACAAAAAGGTCGGTCTTCTCGAGTATGGGGGTGCGAATACCAAGGTAGCCGTAACTTTGCAACCAAGTGCGTACCGTATCTTCAACGTATTCCCACAAGTGGGTTTGGTCGGGCAAAACGTCACCCATACCGCGAACTGCCTGGAAATTCTTATCTTTCATTATTAGAGCGGCAAATAACCCGGGTTGGGGAATTCAAAATTTCTAAGCAATTCAGGTTTCCAGGGTCTTCACTTCAATGTTATTCGCGCGACGTCAACCTTAGTATACGGTTGCAAATCGACGGGCTTGTCGTTATACGTGAGCCTCACACCGGCGGCATTGCCTACCACTACGAAAAGCGGTGGATTCCCACGCACCGTATCGGTGCTGCCGGCAGGGCTGAGCTGAGAGAGAATCTTCTTACCGTCCTTATCGGTAATTTCCACCCACGACTCTTCGTCAAATTCGAGCTTGATCTCGCTGCTCCGGACTTGTTGTGCAACCGGCCTGGCTTCATCGGCCTGCCCACGAATCGGCGCGTTAGCAGTCAGGGCAGGATTTGGCACCGCCGGCCGGCCCGCGGTACTGGGCGAACTTGACTGGTGTGTGGGGCTTGCGGCGCTTGCAGGACCTGCGGGACTTGCGGCAGCTGATTCAGCCGTCGCGCGCTTGCTATTAGGTTCCGCAAGTTTAATCGCCGCGACCGGTTTGGAATGCGGCGCCTTTTGCTCCCGGTACCACTCGAAGCTCAGGAACATGAGTCCCAGTGCCGCAAATAAAACAAATACCGCATAGCTGCGCCAACTACTTTTTTTATCCGATGCCGTCGGGAATTCCGCTACGCCCGGTCCGGCTTCGGGAACTTGTGGCGTTAACGGCAATTGCTCCAACGGCTTCAACAGCGGTTCAGCATCTATCTGCAACAGCCGGGCATAATTGCGTATGAAGCCGCGCACAAAGTTGATACGTGGCAAGTTCTTATAATCATCGGCTTCCAGCGCTTCAATCTGCTTTACCGCGAGCTTAAGCTGCCGTGCGACGTCTGCAACGGATAGTCCGTGGCGTTGGCGCGCCGCCGAGAGAGCACTGCCAACGCCTTCAATCTTGTTGTTGGATGTGCCGTCGCTCATTCGAATTGCCCATTGTCAAGCGCACGGGCTTCCGCGGAGTCCGGGTATTTCTTGCGCAATTGCAATGCGTAACTGGCCTCCGCATCCCGGTCACCCAGCTTGCGTTCAGTCCGCACGCCGAGCCACAAAGTCTGCGCGGTCGGGGCCGCTACCCGCATGTATCTGACAAGGTAAGCGTTGGCGTCCGTATATTGGCCGCGCTTATAGGATAGTTCGGCCATGTTATAAAGCGCCAGCGGCTGGTCCGGACGAATTTGTAATGCTTTATTAAAGTATGCTAATGCCGCCTTGTCATCGCCTTTCCGACGCATGCAGATGCCCGAATTGACATAGGACTTTTCCGGCGTCGCATACAACGGATTTTTCAACGCCGCCATAAAATATTTAATGGATTCGTCCTCGTGTTTGTTCTGGCAAAGGAACCACCCGTAATTGTTATTAGTGTCGGAATCGAGCGGATCGATCTCCAGTGCCCGGCGGAAGTCACGCTCGGCCTCGTCGTTCTGGTGCAATTGCATGTATACCAATCCGCGTACGTTATAAGCGGGAGCATAATTTGGATCAGTGTCCAAAGCTTGCTTCAGATCATCCAACGCAAAGCCCATTTGGCCGCGTTGGTAATAGCCCTCCGCAAGCTCGGTGTGAATTTTAGCGCGACTCAGTGGGCTCGCCGTTTTCAAAACGGTATCCTGTGGTGGAATTGTAGTCGTTTCAACTTGTTGCTGCACACAGCCTGCAAGCATTCCAAAGAAGCAGATTACGAGGATACTTTTCAAACTGGATTCTCCGCTATTGCGGCTTTACGCGATCCGCGTCTGGTACGGTCCTGCACCCGTCCGACCAATTGCCCGCACGCTGCGTCAATATCATCACCCCGCGTTTTTCGCGTGGTCGCTACGATGCCCGCCTCAGCCAAGATGTCCCGAAAACGCGCAATCACATCAGGAGCAGAGCGCTTGTACCCTGAATCGGGAAATGGATTGAACGGAATCAGGTTAATTTTGCACGACACATCTTTGACCAAATTAACCAGCGCGCGCGCCTGCGCGATGCTGTCATTCACTCCTGCGAGCATGACGTATTCGAAAGTAATGAAATCCTTCGGAGCTACAGCAACGTAGCGCCGGCACGAGGCAATCAATTCGCGCAACGGATATTTTCTGTTTATCGGCACCAGAATATCGCGCAAGGCATCGTTGGGCGCATGCAGCGATACCGCCAGCGCGACCGGACACTCTTTGCTTAAACGGTCCATGCCTGGCACCACGCCAGAAGTACTGAGGGTCACGCGCCGTCGCGACAGGCCATAGGCATTACTGTCGAGCATTAAATGCAGCGCACTCACGACATTGTCGAAATTTAACAGCGGCTCGCCCATACCCATCAGCACCACATTGGATATCACGCGCTCTCCGCGCCCGTCGTAGCCCAGCGCTTTGTTCGCCAAACGCAGCTGGCCGATGATTTCACCGGTGGTTAGGTTGCGGTTGAAACCCTGCCTGCCGGTCGAGCAAAAAGTACAAGCCAGCGCGCACCCGGCTTGCGTGGATATGCACAGCGTGCCCCGCCCGGCTTCTGGAATAAACACCGCATCCACCGCGTTGCCGCTGCCCACGTCCAGCAGCCACTTGCGCGTGCCATCGGCCGAAACACTTGCGGACTTTACTTCCGCCGACCCGATTATCGCCGTCGCGGACAGCTTTTCGCGCAAACTCCGGGCGAGATCGCTCATGCTGTCAAAATCATCTGCTCCGAAATGATGGATCCAGCGCAAAAGCTGCCGGGCTCGAAACGGCCTTTCACCGATTTCCTTGCAGAAAGCGGTGAGGTGCTTCAAATCAAAATCAAGAAGGTTAACGGGCATCAGCGTGAATGGATTTCCAGTGTTGGGAAGAAATATGCGATTTCGACGGCGGCGGTTTCATTACTGTCAGAGCCGTGCACCGCGTTGAAGTTAATGCTTTGAGCATAGTCCGCACGCAGAGTGCCTTTTGCCGCTTTTTTCGGATCAGTTGCGCCCATCAACTCGCGGTTCGCCTGAATTGCGTTGTCGCCCTCCAGCACCTGCACCATTACCGGGCCGGAAATCATGAAATCCACAAGATCGTTGAAAAATGGAAGTCCACGGTGCACGGCGTAGAAGCCTTCGGCTTGGGTGCGGGAGAGCCTTAGCATACGCGCCGCGACAATCTTGAGACCCTTTTCTTCGAAACGGGAATAGATTTTTCCAATGATGTTTCTGTTCACGGCATCCGGTTTGACAATGGATAAGGTGCGTTCAACAGCCATTTCCGGTCTCCAACACAGTTCGAAATAAATATGTAAAGCTACCATGTTACAAGGCTCAAATAAAGCCTTAAGACCTAATTTTTATGGCGTTTTCCGTCTGGGCAAACGCCTGGACTGAAATCACACCATTTCAGCCGCGCACATTTCGCGGGAGATCTTCTAGTTGCTTATTTGAGCTCTGGCATGGCTATGGAACGCGGAAACCACTTTGAAACTATTTTCACGCAGTGAATCGCTGTTTTACCAGTCGCAAGGTGCTACCCCATTTATTTCCGCTGATAAACCGGGTCCTATTAGAAAACCGTCCCGAACAGGGCAAGCAGGCAGAGAATTGAAGCGGCACCTAAAGTGAGCCAGCTGGCTAGCGTTCCGATGAAGCGACCAGGTGACCCGCCGGAGGATATGCCAAGTCCCTGCGCATGCCAAACCCGTCCTCCCAACAGTAAGACGCCCAACGCATGCACCACCCATGCGCTGAAACCGGCAAGCTCTACCAGAAGAATAAGCAAAAGCGCAAGCGGCACATATTCCACGAAATTGCCTTGCGCGCGGATGGCGCGCGCCAAAATGGGATTGCCGCCATCCCCTATACCGACCTTGTATTTAACGCGGTACCGCACGACGCGAAAGGAAAGGTAAACCAGAATCAAGCTTAGTAGCGAAGCATATAGAAAAATAATTCGCGGCATCATTGCCAGCCTCCTCTTTCGGAACTGCGTGAATTGAAAAACCTTGGCTATTGCTCTAGAGCTTTAGCAAGAGCGGCAATAAACGGCCCTAGCTTAGGCGGTCGGGGTTCCAGCATGACATTGACGCCCAGCGTATTCAGCGCCTTGCTGCATACAGGGCCTATGGATGCGACCAGCGTTTTATTGATATGAGTCTTAAGGGCTTCTTTCCGTCCCAGGCTCTCGGCCAGGGAAAACAAGTTATGCGCCTGGGAAGCACTGGTAAAAGCCACGGCGTCAATCTCGCCGCGCTCCAATGCATTCATTAAATCAATTAAGGGTTGCTTGTTTTCGGGAAGTGCCCAGCGGTACGTCTGAATTTCAGTTACAAATGCGCCTCTTTCCCGCAATGCTTTTTCCAGCTCGATATTGGTCTCACCGTAACGCTGCACGACAACCCACTCTCCACGAATCGGAACCGCATCAAGCGCGGCAAGCACTTCAGTCGTTGTATACGGCTCCGCGGCGCTCAAATCAATGCGCACGCCTCGCGAGCGCAATACTGCGGTGGGTTTGGGCCCGCGCGCTACTACAACCGATTGCGCGAGCAGCTTTTGAAATGTCTCTGTGACGCACAGAGAATCAGTGGCGCTAAATAGTGCCCGGGTTCCAACGCCGGTCTGGAAAACAACCGCCTTTGCCGGCCTGGCTTCCCAATCGTGTATCAATTTGGCGATGTGGCCGATGTCCACGTCGGGGACTTCCGCAAGCGCTGGCGCTGAAAACGGCAGGCCTCCCTGCTTCGCGACCAGATCAGCGAGCTGATCGCTTATTCGATTCTCCAAAAGCGCGATCGTCTTGCCTTTCATAGACTTGAAGTCCGAATATTTCTTAACACTGCAACGAGTTTAATAAAGAATCTTAATTTTCACAATCAGCAATCTTTCGCCGGCGAGCAGCGTGCCGGCCGCATTTGCGCCGGTTCCTAACGTTCGCATGGAACTTGATGTTATCGGTTCATAAAAAACCCCGCCGAAGCGGGGTTTTAATTATGCAATGTCAGGATAATTTACATATCCATGTCCATGCCGGGCGCCCCGTGCGTATGCTTTTCTTCCTTAGGCAGCTCTGCCACCATGGCGTCGGTGGTTAGAATAAGTCCGGCAACCGATGAGGCGTTTTGCAAGGCAGAACGCGCCACTTTCGTCGGATCCACTACGCCCATTTCAAGCAGGTTGCCAAATTCGGCAGTTTGGGCGTTAAATCCGAAGTTTCCATTTTTTTCCAACACCTTGTTCAGCACCACGGACGGTTCTTCCCCTGCGTTAGCGACGATTTGGCGCAGGGGTTCCTCGAGCGCGCGCAACACGATCTTGACCCCGGCGTCCTGGTCGTGATTGTCACCTTTCACGCCATTAATGGCTGCCCGGGCGCGCAGAAAGGCCACACCACCGCCGGCGACAATGCCTTCTTCCACGGCAGCACGAGTGGCATGCAGCGCATCTTCCACGCGCGCTTTTTTCTCTTTCATCTCGACTTCAGTCGCAGCCCCAACGCGAATCACCGCTACACCCCCGGCTAACTTGGCCACC
>DATIXX010000077.1 GCA_035518095.1 Burkholderiales bacterium
CACCTCGGCCTCGATAACCTGTGCTGGATCTACGACAACAACCACATCACCATCGAAGGCAGCACGAGAATTACTTTTACCGAAGATGTCGCGGCTCGATTTCTCGGTTATGACTGGAACGTGCTGCGCGTCGGCGACGCCAATGATATCGAACGCATCGAACATGCGTTGCAGGAGTTTCGTGGGACGCAAGGCCGTCCCTCTCTGATCATTCTCGACAGTCACATCGGCTATGGCTCGCCCAACAGGCAGGACACCGCCGCCGCCCACGGCGAACCGCTTGGCGAAGACGAAATCCGACTCACCAAACGTGCTTACGGCTGGCCCGAAGACGCGAAGTTTTTGGTTCCTGACGGTGTGCGCGAGCATTTCGCCGCGGGGGTGGGCGCGCGGGGTGCGCAGGCCCGCAAGAAATGGAACGAGCTTTTCGCAGGCTACCGAATGAAATTTCCGGAGCTGGCAACCGAGATTGACCAGATGCAGCGGCGCGTGCTTCCTTCCGGATGGGACCGCAATCTACCCGTATTCCCGGCAGATGCAAAGGGCCTTGCGGGGCGGGAAGCCTCGGGCAAGGTCTTAAATGTGCTCGCACAGAACGTTCCTTGGTTGCTTGGGGGTTCCGCCGATCTCGGGCCGTCGAACAAGACCACGCTTATCTACGCGGGTGCGGGAAATTTCCAGGCCGACAGTCCCGGCGGCAAAAATCTGCACTTCGGTCTTCGCGAGCACGCGATGGGCGCAATCGTGAACGGGCTTTCGCTTTCCAAGCTGCGGCCGTTCGGCGCGACCTTTTTTATTTTCAGCGACTACGCGCGGCCCGCCATTCGCCTTTCCGCATTGATGGAGCTGCCGACCATTTTTGTCTTCACTCACGACGCGATGGGCGATGGCGAGGACGGTCCGACGCATCAGCCCGTCGAGCAACTCGCCTCGCTGCGCGCTATCCCCGGACTTGTCCTGCTGCGACCCGGTGACGCCAACGAGGTGGTGGAAGCATACCGCTACATCATGCAGCTGCGGCACAAGCCCGCCGTGCTGGTGCTGTCGCGCCAGCCACTGCCCACCCTCGACCGGACGAAATACGCACCGGCATCCGGCCTCGCGCACGGGGCCTATGTGCTTGCCGATCCACCCGGCGGCAAACCCGAAGTGATTCTCATTGCTACCGGCAGCGAGTTGAATCTGGCTGCGCAGGCTCATGAAAAGCTGACTGCGGACGGTATACGTTCGCGCGTGGTTTCGATGCCGTCTTGGGACATTTTCGAGCACCAGGCGCAAGATTATCGCGATCGTGTGTTAGTTCCTGACGTGAAAGCGCGCGTCGCTATCGAGCAGGCCTCCACTTTCGGATGGGAGCGTTATGTGGGCCCGCGCGGCGGGGTCATCGGCATGCAAACCTTCGGCGCTTCGGCCCCTCTGAAGGAGTTACAAAAGGAATTTGGTTTTACCGTTGAGAATGTCGTAGCAGCTGCAAAGGCCCAGTTACAACGTGTGCGCGCATGACTAGTTATCTCGGATCGGCTGCCACATTGTTCAGAAGGCCATGCCGTAAAATAGACGTAATTAATGTAGATTAAAGTTATAATCGTCGACGGTATATCTATTTTGCGCGTCCCTCGGGCAGCCGGATGATCGGTGCACTTGCAGGTGGCAGTACCGAATTAACGATTGATATTGCGCTTGATTAGATAAATGCACGCCACTTCTCTGATTGCCTGTCACGAATGTGATCTGGTGCAACGTGAACCGCAAGTGCCGGCTGGCGGCGTAGCGCGCTGCGCGTGCTGCGAGGCGGAACTGTATCGCAACCAACCTGAAAGCCTCGACCGCTCGCTCGCATATACGCTCGCGGCGCTCAGCCTTTTTATCGTTTCGAACACGTTTCCCATTGTCGGACTTATCGCCCAGGGGCACCTCATTCAGACGACTTTATATGGAACGGTGCGCGCGTTATACGACAATGACATGCGACTTGTCGCAGGACTCGTTTTTGCGACCACCATATTGTTCCCCGCCGCGGAAATTGCGGCCATGATCTACTTGATGCTGCCGTTGCGGCTCGGATGGGTTCCCCCCTGGTTCGCGCAGGTCTTTCGTCTGCGGCAAGCGGTACGGCCGTGGGGCATGATCGAGGTTTTTATGCTCGGCATCATCGTTGCATTGGCAAAGCTTGCACATATCGCGGATGTTGTCACCGACGCCGCCATGTGGTCGTTCTTCGGATTAATTATCCTGTTGGCTGCAGCGGCCGCAAAATTCGATGCTCGGGTTTTGTGGGTCCGCGCAAGTCTTAACCGTGCCTAAATCAGCAACAAGCGCCGCAAGTCTTGGCCTGCTCGTCTGCCACTCATGTGGTCAGTTGTCGAAAGCTGCACCAGGAGTTCATGAAGCGGCGTGTTCGCGCTGCGGCGCGCATTTGCATGTGCGCAAACCGAACAGCATTGCCCGTACCTGGGCCTTTCTCATCGCCGCCATGATTTGCTACATCCCTGCGAACGTCCTGCCGGTCATGGACACGGGCTCGCTGTTCGGCTCGCAAAAGGATACCATCATGAGCGGAGTCATTTACTTGTGGACCTCAGGTTCGTGGCCTCTCGCGCTCCTGATATTTTTTGCCAGCATCACCGTGCCGGCGCTCAAAATGGCGGCGCTCATCTTCCTGCTGTTATCGGTGCAATTCCGCTCCGCGTGGCGCCCCATGGCGCGTGCGCGCGTTTACCGTGTAGTGGAATTCGTAGGCCGCTGGTCAATGCTCGATATCTTCGTTATCGGCATCCTCGTCGCTCTGGTACAATTCTCCGCGCTTGCAACCATCAGACCCGCGCCGGGAGTATTGGCATTTGGCGCAGTGGTTGTGCTGACGATGTTCGCTGCACTGGCCTTTGACCCGCGCCTGATCTGGGATAACATGCGTAAACAAAATGGCTGAAACACCTCACGGTCCCGATATCCACGAAATACCCGAAGCGGTCGCAGTGCCCAAATCGCGCAGGTCGCTGCAGCTGGTCTGGATCATTCCGATCGTTGCCGCGCTAGTGGGCGGCTGGCTCGCAGTCAAGACGCTACTCGAGAAAGGGCCCGAGATTACGATCAGTTTCAGGACGGCCGAAGGCCTGGAAGCGGGCAAGACCAAGATCAAGTTCAAGGATGTCGATATCGGCATGGTAAAAAGCGTCACGTTTTCCAAAGACCTGAGCCACGTGATTGCCACCGCCGACCTCGTGAAAGAGGCGGAGCCGTACCTCGTTGAAGACACTCGCTTCTGGGTCGTCCGTCCGCGCATCTCGGGGGGCACTGTATCCGGTCTCGGCACGCTTTTCGGCGGCACTTATATCGGGACTGATATTGGGAAATCCAAAACACGCAAGCGGGATTTCATTGGCCTTGAAGAGCCGCCGGTAATTTCCACTGATATTCCAGGCCGTGAATTTATTTTGCACGCAGACACGCTTGGTTCTCTAGATGCCGGCGTACCGATCTTTTTCAGGCGGCTTCAGGTCGGTCAAGTGACTTCCTATGCGCTCGACAAGGACGGCAAGGGCGTGACGTTGAAAATATTTATAGATGCCCCGTATGATCAATACGTGAACCCGAACACGCGGTTCTGGAATGCAAGCGGCATTGATGTCACTGTGGATGCATCCGGAATCAGGGTCAATTCAGAAGGGCTGGTTTCGATCGCCATTGGTGGAATTGCATTCCAGACGCTGGCCACCGATTTTCCCCTGCCGCCGGCCGAAGCGGATACAGAGTTTGAACTCTTTAGCGATCGGACAGAGGCGCTGAAGCACAAGGATACCCTGTATACCGACCTTATAGTGGTGTTCAGGGAGTCGGTACGCGGTTTGTCAGTCGGTGCGCCGGTCGATTTTTACGGCATCACTATAGGAGAAGTGACCGCTATCAAGACGCAGTTTGATCCGAAAACTTTTGATTTCAGTATCCCCGTTGAGATCCGAATCTACCCCGAACGATTGACTTCGCGCTACTTGAAGGGCCCGGCCCGCGGAAGAGTATCCGGGAAGGAGGACCCCAAAAAGTTTATGGAGGGGTTAGTAAACCACGGTTTCCGCGCACAACTCCGAACCGGCAATTTGCTGACCGGACAGCTCTATGTCGCGCTTGATTTCTTCCCCGATGCACCCAAGGCCAAGTTCGACATGTCTCAGGAACCGCCAGAGATACCGACCGTACCGAGCGGACTGCAGGCCATGCAAAAGACTATTACTGTGCTTGCCGACAAGCTTACCAAGATTGCTGGCGACCTCCAGAAAGTGCCATTCGGACAGATAGGCCAGGACGTACGCGTAACCATGCAAAGTGCGAACCATGTGATGAAGCGGCTCGACGAAGAGATTACACCCCAGGCTCGCGATGCGCTCATCGATTTGCGGAAATCTCTTGATTCGGCAAACCAATTGATGTCCGAAAGAGCGCCGCTGCAACAGGATACCCGTGAGGCAATGCGCGAACTTGCAAGAACGGCCCGGGCATTACGCGTACTCGCCGATTATCTCGAACGCCATCCGGAAGCATTGATTCGCGGCAAGCAGGAGGATAAAAAGTGATACGAAATTACCTGTTCACAGCGGCATTGCTCGCGGTCACTACACTCTCCGGCTGCGCCAGCACCCCCAAGTCAAATTTTTATACGCTGAGCTCCGGCGTTGGGCTTGAGCGGTCTGAAGCCAAGGCGCAATACACGGTCGCAGTCGGCCCGCTGACGGTGCCGGAAATTATCGACCGTCCGCAGATTGTGACGCGCAGCAGCCCAACTCAAGTGCAAATCGCAGAATTCGAGCGCTGGGCTTCGCCGGTGAGGAGTGAAATTTCACGTGCTATTGCTGATGACCTCACGCAACAGCTGGACGGCGCGTATGTTTACGTGTATCCGCAGATCGTGGTTGCGAGCGCGGATTATCAGGTGTTGTTGGAAGTGCAACGCTTTGATTCAAAGCCTGGCGACGCAGTGACGGTCGAGGCGCTCTGGACGGTGCACCCGGCACAAGGTGGGGCGGTGAAAAACGGTCGAAGTGTGGCGCATGAAGCGACGAAAGGCGACAGCTATGACGCCCTGGTCGCAGCCTACAGCCGCGCGCTAATGTCCGTCAGCCGCGATATCGCCGAGGCAATCCGCTCAACAAGACAATAGCTCTGTCGGCCGTAGTAAATTTATCGTAGTTCCTTGCCCGGAGTCGCTGCGACACAACCATTGCCGCCCTGAGGACAAAAGACGAGGTAGGTTGTGCGCTTGTTGCAGCCGGATACTCCGATGGTGAATTCGGCGCGTTCAATTCCACCCCAGACGGGCTGCGTGACTTCCTTTGAAAGAATGGTCGCACCGGCGTCTGGGCAGTTGAGATCGAATCGCCCTTGACTCTGGGCAGTCTGGATGGCCATGCCTTGCTTGCTTTCGAGCAGTTCGCTCTGCGTGACGCATCCCGCCAAAAACACTGCCGCAACGGCAGCCAGGTACGTGTAAAACTTCAACATATATGCTTTCCCTTTCTTCTCAAAATCTTGTGTTGTCAAGCGAACGACGGAATTTTCAATGAACCTAAATTTTGCTCAAATAATATTCTCATTTTGGCGCCTCGGGGTCAACGCAGGAGCGCGCCAGATCATGAAAATTGGCCTCGCGCTCTCGCTTGCAACAATTAATCACGCAAAAGGCGTTCGCGCAGCGAATCGTAGATCGGCGGGACACGCAGCAAAGTTGGCACCGCCATCGCAGCGAAGCAGGATGCGAGCATAGGTAATAGCAGCGTGAAGCTCCCGGTGAGTTCAGTAGCGAGCACGATCCCGGTGATTGGAGCTCGCACGACAGCGGTAAATAACGCGGCCATTCCAACGATAGCGAATGCCGTTGGTCCCGAGGCGACGCCGGGAAACCAAAAGCAGCAAAGGGTCCCGAAAAGCAAACCGATCTGCGCACCCAGCACAAGCATCGGTGCGAAAATGCCGCCTGGTGTGCCCGCAGCATAAGAGACTGCTCCAAGCCCGAAGCGAATGAAGAACACTAAAGCAATCGTAAGCAACGCATCGGTTCCGTTTAAGGCATTTTGCGTAATAGCATCGCCACCGCCAACGATATCCGGCGCGAACCAAGCCAGCAAAGCGACAATCACACCGACCAGTGCGGCGCGCAGCTCAATCGGCAGTCGCCTGAGCCGATCCATAAAGGCGAGAGCGCCAAGTATCGCGCGACAGTAGGCGACTCCGACAATCCCCGCAATGATACCCAGCG
This sequence comes from Burkholderiales bacterium, assembly GCA_035518095.1. Taxonomy (NCBI): domain Bacteria; kingdom Pseudomonadati; phylum Pseudomonadota; class Betaproteobacteria; order Burkholderiales; species Burkholderiales bacterium. Next base: position 6,248 of record DATIXX010000077.1, read on the forward strand.
CAATGTGAACGGGCACAGTTCCAAAACCGGGATACGGCTGCGGCACTACGTGGAAATCCGGCGTTTGTCCAATCAGCACGCGTGCCACCGCTATCGCGCTCGCCGAGGTGCCGAGGGCTGCTATCGCGATCCGCGTATCGAAACGCCGTACCAGTTCTTCCAGAACAAATATTGCTCCGGCGATGGGCGCGTTGAACGCTGTCGCAAGACCGGCGCCCGCGCCGGCAGCAATAAGCACCTTGCAGTCTGCCCAGCTGCGGTGGAAAGTTGTTCCGAACAAATTTGCGATGGATGCGCCCATCTGCACGCTCGGCCCCTCGCGGCCGAGAGCCAGGCCGCTTCCAATCGCGAGAACGCCGCCGAGAAATTTCACGAGCATGAGGCGTAGCGGGGGACCGGGATGTCTCCCATCCTGCATGACTGCCTCGATATTCGGGATGCCGCTGCCACTCGCTTCTAACGAGAATCGCCGAACTAACCAGGCGGCCAAAGCAGTTGCTGCAGAAATAATTCCGATGACGAGCAAGAAACCGGCAGCCTTTTCTTCATGCGCCCATGCTATGAACGTAGTGCGAAGGTAATCCGCTTGCGTGAGTGCAAGCCGAAATATCGCAGCCACGAACCCCGATACTGCTCCAACGACGAGCGAAATCAGCGCGAGCGCGATGAGTCCGCCGTGATCTTCGGAATTGATTTCAGATTCGCTCTGCATCGAGCAGAACTTCGTCGAGCAACGTTGTCCGCGACCCGGTCTGCGGCGTTTTGCTCCTATCTAACCGTCATACAGAGTCCGGCGCTGTCATCGGCCCATTGAGTCAACTACTCCGGTAATCCATTGAGGAGGTACATAAACTGAATCTCCTGACTCGGCTTGCCAAATGCGCCAAACCAGTGGTCATAGATTGGAAGTACATCGGCAGAGCGATAAAGCCTGGCCAGCTCTCGATTCACGGCCAACCGAAAATCGGCGTCATTTCGACGCACCATAAGACCATAGGGTTCGTAGGAGAAGACAAAGTTTGCCAGGACGAATTGCTTCGGATTTTTCGAGGTAACTATAAGTCCTATAAGGATCCCGCGATCGGTTGCGTAAGCATCAATGTCGCCTTTCTCAAGCGCGGCAAGGCCATCCGAATGGTCATTGACGTAGACCATCTTAACAGTGACGAACTGCTTTTTCAGGAAATCAGATAGCGCTTTCACGGTCGTAGAACCGGGGACGATTCCGATGCGCTTGCCCGCCAGGTCCTCAAGTCCGTGTATTTTCGTGGACGCTGTGGTAACCATGCTTCCCCCATCCACAAACGTCATTAAGCTGAAATCCACTTTTTCCTGCCGCGAGAGGGTGTTTGTACTCGAACCGCATTCGATATCCACCTTGCCTTCGGCAACCATCTGGATTCGGTTCTCAATATCCACCGGCACCCACTTCAGCTGGAGGTTGTCCATCCCGAGCTGCTTTTGAATTGCGCTCGCCACGTGCATACAAAGATCAATGGAGTAGCCTATCGGTCGTTTGTCCGGCCCCATGAAAGAAAACGGAGGCGATGATGTTCTGTAGCCGATAACGAATGTGCCCGACGATTTGATTTTGTTCAGCGTCCCTGTCAATTCCTGCGCCAACGCCGGTGCGGAAAGAAGCAGCGCCACAATCAAAACGGCAAGTGTTTTCTTCATATAACTCATTTAAACCTCCCTTGTTTCTGGTTAACGGAAGCGGGGCTTCCGGAAATTTACATTAATGTAAGTCATTCGAATGGCCAGGCACGGCCGAATCTGTCGGCGGGCTCACTCGGGTTTTTATTGCGGTTTTGCGTCAATCCAATATTGATCGCACTGACCCGGTCTGCGGCTTACTGAACACCAAATTGCAAGCGTCACATGAAAAACACTTGCTGGCCGGAGCAAGATGCCATGCATCCTGGTACACTCAATCGCAGCATATATGAGAAGCGTCGGCACAGCAATGTTGTAAAAAAGCATGCCTACTTCCAGCGTGTTTCACTGCTTTATGTTTTCATCTCCTTATACCTGATTGAGGCCCGAATCAAAAATCCCGTCATGATCAGGTGCAAGATGACCACAGGCCACAGGAGAATTCCGGTGAAACCACCTGCGCAACCAACGTAGGCGAGATACAGCGTGACGAGCGCGCTGTAGATTAACATGCCGACGACCGCCGGACCCGGCCAGCATGCAAGCCCTAACGCGATCAGGGCGATACCGGTCACCCGCGCAACCGGTATGGCGACGCCGATAAGTTTCTCGCCCAACAACAACTGCCCGACGAGCGACGGAACGACCAGCAATGCCAATCCGGTCACGCCTTCGCCGGCAGCAGCGAAAATCAACATCTTTTTCATTGCCCCTATATGATTCATTCTTTCGCGCTCGCGACCTGTCGGCAATGACTTGAAGCTGCTAGCGCTCCGATGTATCAATAGGCTGTGGCTCCGGTGCTTCCATAGTAGGCCCGAGCTCCGCCTTAGGCTGAGATGCCGGCTTGGACTCCGGTTCGAGCTTGAAGGTCAGTTTGTCGATCTTGCCCGTAAACTTGAACGGCACATCGTAGCGATAATCCAGCATCGCTACGCCGGTGCGCGTGTCCTCTCCGATGTCAAAAGTTTCGTCCTCCGGGAACGTGATCGGCGTGCCGTGTTCCATGGAATTCCTGGCTACCTCTTTGCCGTCAACGTATAGCACGCCCGTTCCTCCCTTGCCCAGGCCTGGGCCATCCGACTTGTAGTCAAAGACGATGGTGTGCTTGCCGGCGCCCAACGCGGGCCCAGCCCATATCGTGCGCTTGAGGTTAAGCAGGTTATAGAGGAACACCGGTTTCCCTTTACCCAAATCAAACGTCCATGTAGCAATCACCGCAACCACCCAAAGTATTCCAAGGATCAGCATTCCATGGCCAATCCGCAGTTTTCCGCCCGACCACTTTTGGCTCTTGCCGACAATGGTAAGGACGAGTCCGGCGAGCACTAGCACCAAGCCTGCCGTCCTGAAAAACCGGTCTTGCAGCCAATAGTTGTAGCTCCTGCTCAGGAACAATCCATAGCCGCCGAAGCGCCCACCCTCGGTTACGATCATGCCTTCCGCGCCGCCCTCGGGAATCTCGACCTCGGCAGTGATGGTGTAGGATTTGTTCAGGATATCCGGCGCCGCGCTGGCCGGCGTACCGATCAGGTCGCCCGAATACGTGAAGACCGTTTGTCCCGCCGTGAGACTCGGTCGCGGCGTGTTCCAGCGCGCGAGCGTCGAATTGTCGAGCGGCAGCACATCATATTTCTTCGCCTCGGCGTAGAAGATGTCCTGCATTCGCTTGAGCTTCTCCGGCATCGTGGCAGCCAGATCGTTGGACTCGGTGGGGTCCTCCATGACGTTGTAGAGCTCCCACTTGTACCCGGTGATCACGTCGGGCGGCGGGACACTGCTCAGTTCCCACGGGAGCGTCGCCGGCGTCGTGGCCGCCACCCACCCGTCGTGATAGATGGCACGGTTGCCGAGCATCTCGAAGTATTGCGTCGTGTGTTGGCTCGGGGCGTTGGCGTTCGCCTTGTCGAACGTGTACATCATGCTCACGCCTTCGATCGGGCTTTGCTTGATACCATCGATCGTGTCCGGCGCCGGAATGCCGGTCGCTTCGAGAAGGGTCGGCACGATGTCGATGAGGTGGTGGAACTGACGGCGGATGCCGCCCAGGTCATTGATGTGGCCGGGCCAGGAAATTACCATGCCCTGGGCGGTCCCGCCGAAGTGCGACGCTACCTGCTTGACCCACTTGAATGGGGTGTCCATCGCCCAAGCCCATTCTGCCGCATAGTGCGGGAAGGTCTTGTCGGACCCCCAGAACGGGTACCAGAGGTACTGAGCCTTGACCGGCACAGCAACGCCATTGAAGGTGGTGAACTCGTTCGGCGTGCCGTTGAGCATGCCTTCGGCGCTCGCGCCGTTGTCACCGCCGATGTAGATGACCAGCGTGTTGTCGAGTTCGCCAAGATCCTGGACCTCCTGGATGACGCGGCCAATCTCATGATCGGCGTAGGCGAGGTAGGCGCCATAGATGTCCGCTTGCTTGATAAAGAGCTTCTTCTCCAACTCACCAAGAGAGTCCCATTCCGGTAGCTCCTTCGGCCACGGCGTCAGCTTGGCGTTTTCGGGCATGATGCCCAGCCGCTTCTGGTTAGCAAAGATGGTTTCGCGCACTTTGTTCCAGCCCTGGTCGAAGAGATGCATATCGCTGATCTTCTTGATCCACTCAGGCGTCGG
>DATIXX010000078.1 GCA_035518095.1 Burkholderiales bacterium
CGTCCAGGGCATCGGGTTCCGATTCTCTCCGCATTTTTAGCTGGTAAACATCTTCCGCGGAGATGTTGCGTTCGCGCAGCCGGTCAAACAGATGGTCGCGGAGCGCGGGAGGCAGCCCGGTCCACTGAATCTTGGGCATTACTCACCGAAGGTCATTCGGGCCAACTCGTCCTTGAGACGCTTTTGTTCCGCCGTGTCGCGGGAACGCGCCAAGCGGTCGGCCAGCTCGAAGAAACGTTTCCGTTCCCATTCTCGGGCTTCAATACCCGACTCGATGAGCTCAACAATGATTCGGTTGGTACTCGTGCTGCCGGCTTTCGCCAGCGATTTCACCCGGCGGGCGATGCGTGCGGGGAGGCTTACGCTCTGGCGGATGAGTTTTTCGGCCATCGACATGGCATCGGGATACAGCGTCTTGCACCAGAATGCACCAGTTCACCGCTTCCGGCACCGAGCGTGTGACCGTCATTCCAGCGTTTATTTAGTTAGGGAGACAGACGTTGAGATTTAAACGACGCCAAGTTCCGCGGGGTTTTCCGACACCCGGATTAGACAACTCAGTGACTTCTAATTAATTTACTTTCTCTAACTCAGTCACCAGACGCTTTACTTCAGGATCATCGGGCAAAGCTTCGGCGGCTTTTTTGGCATAAATGAGCGCGGCCTTGGTATCACCTGCCTCGCGGTTAATGGAGACCAGCGCGCTCAGGACATCGAGATCGTAAGGATGACGTGCATCCGTCGCTTTTAATAAGGTCAGCGCCTCGGTTTGCTTGCCCGCCGAATTGAGTCCAATTGCATAAACATAGGCGTAACGCGCGGAATCAGGCGCTAGCTTCATCGCGGTGGCAAGTTCTTTGAGCCCCGTCTTCTTATCGCCTTTGCGCACCAGCAGCAGTCCCAGCGCATAGTGCAAATCTGCCGCGCGCGGCAGCACCGACAATCCCTGTCGCAGCACCTGTTCGCCGGCGTCATCGCGCGATTGCTGGCGGTATGCATCGGCGAGGTTGACATAGGCTGCGATCAAATGCGAATCGAGCGAGAGCGCCCGTTCATACGCTGCTATCGCTTTATCGATATGACCTTGACGCTGATACAAATTGCCGAGGTTGACGTTGATTATCGGCCAGTCGCTGTTGAGCTCGAGTGAGTCGAGGTACTCTTTCGTTGCATTTTCACGTGCAGTGCGCTGATCAACAGGAAATTGGTCGTCAGGTATATCCGCGAGAACGCGCGCGGCTTCAACGCGCACACCAAGTATCGGATCCGACAAACTTGCCGCGCACGTACGCACGCGGACCGCGGCATCGAATTGCTCGAGCAATCCCAAAGCGGCGATTCGTACTTCGGGATTGGAGTCTTGCAACAACCGTTCTGCCGCCGGCTGGAACTCCGGACGCATTTGCGATTGCGCGAGAGTCGCGGCAGCCGCTCGCACGATTGCGGGGCTGTCCGCTTTGCCAGCGAGATCGATGAGCGCGGGCAAGGATTTCGCACCCTCCCTATCTGCTGCGTTGAGTGTGGTTCCGTATTGCGGCCGATTGCGCCAATCTGCGCCATACCACTTGTCCATTGCCGCGGCCGCCCATTCCGCTTTGCGGTCGGCATGACAGGCAGTACACGCATTTGGCGTGCCGAGCGAAGAAGACAGATCGGGACGCGGCACGCGGATGCTATGGTCGCGTCGCGCGTCAATCAACATATAACTTTTTGCGGGCATGTGGCACTCGACGCACAGCGCGCCCTTCGTACTCGCCTGGTGAAAATGGTGTTTCTCAGTGTCGAAAACCTCGGCATTGTGGCAACGCGTGCACAGCGCATTACCTTGTGCGCGCAGTTTTTCGGAATGAGGATCATGGCAGTCCGTGCAGGTGACGCCATGCTGGAACATTTTGCTCTGCAGGAATGAGCCCCAGATGTAATCCTCTTCGCGCTGCTGTCCGTCGGGGTAATAAAGCGGAGGAGCAATCATTGCCAGGCGGTGTGTATCTTCCAGCGGCGCGCCCGCTTGCCCGTCTTCGGCAATCGTTGATCGGCGCGCATGGCAGGCGGCGCATATATTCATGACAGCCGCATTCGCGGATTTGTCGCGCTGCGCGTACTTTGCCTTCGCATCCGGAAACTTCCAGGCTTCTTGCCATCGGCTGTGCAAAGACACGGTTAGGCCTTCGCCATACTCCGGCGAAGGAGGCGTCTTTGCTTTATTCTCCCATTCGACATGAAGCGAGCCCGGGCCGTGGCACGCTTCGCACGAGACATTGATGTCGCTGAACGTCGTGTTGTATGTTTTTGATGTAGCGTCATATCCCTTGTGCAAATTGGTTGTGTGGCACTCGGCGCATTGCATGTTCCAGTTTTGATAAAGCCCGGTCCAGTGCAGCGGGTCCTTGTAGTCGATCTTCTCGTGCGGGTAAAGATGGAACCAGCGCTGGCCGCCTTCGCTTTTCGGCCGCGAATCCCAGGCGATGCTGAGAGCCTGGTAGCGGCCGCCGGGAAATCCGATGAGATATTGTTGCAACGGCCAAACGCCGAAGGTGTACTTCACCTCGTAGTCAGTACGTTTGCCGTCGGGCCCATCGGTGTGCACCATGAACTTGCCGTCGCGCTTGAAAAAAGTGGATTCGACGCCGTAATACCTGAACTTTGCGTTGTTGAAATCACCGAGTACCGTGGATTCATTCGCTGCCTGCATTGCGAGTTGATGGTGCGAACCGCTCCATGTATTGTACTCAGCTTGGTGGCATTGTATGCACGCTTTTGCGTCCACAAACTTTGCTTGAGCCGGCGCAATCTTGGTCTCGGATTCGGTTGCAGTAGGCTTGGATAATGGTGGCTGTTCGTGCGGCGCAAGCACGAAGTAGGCGATGCTTGCGATCACCACCGCAGCTGAGCACGCGACAGGGAAGAGACGCGCTCGCCGTTTTCCGCCAGGTAGCGTGGCCGATGATGCGGTTTCCAGAGGCAGGGCCGATGTGCGCTTGACGTCGTTGGATTGCTTGCGCTTTTTTTTACGGCTCATTTGTTACTTTTGCGTTTCGCCTCTTGCGCTTCACCGCGTTCTCGCTCGATCGTTTTTTTGTAGGCGAGCTATATCAAGGGCTCTCGAACGGGAACACATGTTTCCAGTCATTCTTCATGCTGATTATAATCCAGCCCTGTTTCTTCGCCTCGTCGTAGAGCGCTTGCGTGAATGTGCCGACTTTTGTGTTCGGTAATCCTTGCGCCGGGCCATATGCATACTCGCGCTTCGCATCGTCATGCATCACCAGCATTGCGAGTCGCGTGCCGTCGCCGGCCCTCGTGTACTCCAGCATCTGCTTGTCGCCGATCGAGTTGCCGAACGCCGCGTAAGGCCGCCGCCCAATCATGAGGTGAATGCCTTCGGGCTTGCCCGCGTTATTGTCGTTAATTAACAGCTTGGGCTCCTTGGTGAGGAACGGCTTCCCGTTCTTGTCGTAGCCGAACTTTGTCCCGCCTGCGGTGCCGACCACTTGCTCGGGCGGGATGCCGTACACCTGTTCTGAGTATACGCGCACGAAATCCTGCCCGCCGCCGGTCACGATGTATGTTTTGTAGCCGTTGGCACGCAGATACTCCATTACTTCGAGCATCGGCTGATAGACCAGCTCGGTATAGGGCCGCTTCCAGCGCGGATGCTTGGCAGTCTCGAGCCACGCCTTCACTTCGGTCCGGTACTCCTCGACCGACATGCCGGTGAGCGTGGCGGCGAGGATTTTGAAGAGGTCCCGCATCGTTAGCTTCGCCATCGCTTCGAGGTTGCCCGACATCACGGTCTTAAACGGCTCGACGTTCCTCAACTCAGGCTTCTTCCTCACCACCGCCGGAACGCGCTCGAGGCAGTACATAACTTGGGAGTACATCGGGTGCTCGACCCAAAGCGTGCCGTCCTGATCGAAGGTGGCGATGCGCGCCTCCTGCGGCACGAACTTTGGACTCGATTGATCCGTGGTGGCCTGCACGAACTCGATGATCGCTTGCTTTGCCGCACCGTCATTCCAGGAGGGCAGCGGGTCGGTCTGTGCGAAGGTCTGCGCGCTTGCGGCCAGCGCCACGAGCGCAATAGCCAAGGTGCTTATCACTCTAGAGAATCGATTTAAGCATTTCATTGTCGAATTCTTTATTTCACACAGATTGCAAAAAAAATGGGCGGCCCTTTCGGGCCGTCCACCTTATCACATTACTCTCGTTTCATTCAGCTATTCACCCGCGTGACTCGCGGCATGGGACGCTTTCATTTCCGCAATGATACTGTCCAGGTTGTAGGCCTCCGGCGCCTGCAGCGGCGGGAACTTCTTGTACGTCTCGAGCTCCTTCAGCCACAGTAACTGGCCGAGGGGCAGGATGTTCCAGTCGTAAACATAAGCCGTGCTTGGGGAGGCAAGCGCACCGCCGACCGATGTCGCGGATTTCAGGTCATCCAACCCGCCAGCGATCTCGAATGGATCGCGCTTGATGTTGTCAACCATGGTCCACTGATAAGTCACGGCGCCCTTCATCGCGCCGAGCGGCTCGGTCGGAACCATTGTGTAGTACATCTTCCAGTTCTTGTAGCGCACCGCCGACGGTTTCGGGCCGGTATAGTAAAAAAAGATTTCGCGCGCCGACTTGTCGCTCTTGCCCGTTAGGTAGTCGATCTGATCGACACCGTCGAGCGTCGTCTTGACAATGCCCGGGTACCTGCCCGCCTCGATCTCCTTCTTCAGCCCGTCTCCTTTGGGGCCGCCCGCGATATCAACAAGAGTCGGTAACCAGTCCAAGGATGCGAACATCTGGTTCAATACTGTGCCCGGCTTGATGTGCCCCGGCCAACGCACGACCATGGGAGCCCGCATCCCGCCCTCCCAGGTCGTTAACTTTCCACCCTTGAAAGGCGTAACGCCGCCGTCCGGGTAGGTGATTACTTCGGCACCGTTGTCGGTGGTGAATGCAACAATAGTGTTGTCGAGCTCGCCCATGTCCTCGAGCTTCTTCAGGACATAGCCGATGTTGTCGTCCATCTGCTTCATCCCCGCTTCATTTACACCCCAGTCCTTGCCACCTTTGGTGCCGACCATGTCGAGGTACTTCTGCGGCAGCACGGTCGTGATGTGCATGCGCGCTGGGTTGTACCAGACGAAGAACGGCTTTCCGGTCTTCTTGGGATCGTTACGATCGAGGAAGTCAATGACGTGGGAGGAGATTTCCTCATCCACCGTCTTCGAGCGCTCGAGCGTCAGCGGACCTTCGTCCCTGCAGTTCTGATTCTTCTGGGTGCCGTCACTTGACGTGCACCAGAGTACCGGGCGCGGCGGCGTCAGGCAGTTCGTCGTCCTCGGATCCACGGAGCCAGGAACTTCCGGCACGCCGGGGATGGGCTCGTTCTTGCATGGCGGAGCAATGATCTGCTCGGTCGGGGACTTGTTGATGTCGGGAAAGCTCACCCCCTGCATCGCGTCCAGGTGGTACAGATAGCCCCAGAATTCCTGGAAGCCGTGAGCCGTCGGCAGTGCCGCGGGGTGGTCGCCCAGGTGGTTCTTGCCGAACTCGCCGGTCGCATAGCCGAGATCATGCAGGAACACTGCAAGTGCCGGGGTGCCGGGTCGCAGGTAAGACGGACTGCCCGGGAGTTGCGGTGGGATCATGCCCGTGCGCAGTGGATGCATGCCGGTAAAGAAGGCGTTGCGCCCTGCGGTGCAGCTCTGCTCGGCGTAATAGTCTGTGAACAGCGCACCCTCGCGACCGATGCGGTCGATGTTGGGAGTCTCCCCGACCATCAGGCCGCGGTGGTAGATGCTCGGCTGCATCCAGCCGATGTCGTCACCCATGATAAACAGAATGTTGGGTTTTTTGTCCGCCGCGTACACCGGAGCAATCGTGCATGTGAGCGCAACGGCTGCAATCAGAAGCGAAAATCCACGGTAATGGAGTTTGTATTTCATTATTTTTCCTCTCAAGGAGTTTGTTGCGGTTTCGATCGTATTCGACTTCAAGCGTCAAAAGCCAATTTGCTGTGTATTTTCGTCGTGAGCCTCCTTTGTCTGGTTTACTGTCGCTGCCGAGCTGCTCGCGGACGCACATTATTGACAAGTTGACAAAAAGCTGACAAAGAGCATGGAGAAGACCCTAAAATAATTGTGGATGTTTTTCACACGGCGTTGAAGGACCCCTGCTTTTTTTATATTGCATACAACGTTGCTGATATTGCCACAGGGCGCTTAAAAGTCAACCTCGCTATTGCACTGACGGTAACAAATCTGTCATGTGGGAATTTGATCATTCAGAAATGAGATCTCTTTTTGCAGGCAAAAGCGAAATGCGTTAGGATTTTACGCGCGCACGGCCGGTGCATGGTCACAATTCCAGTAATCAGGAGAGAACAATGAGGAACGAAGTAACGCGTCAATCAACCCTTTCCGCAATAGTCGCATTGTGCCTAGCACTACAGGGTTGCGAAACGGCTCCGCTGTCACAGCCAGAGAAGCTCGCGCAGCAAGACGACGTGCGGTATATGGCAAACAAGACCCTTGAACAATTTTATGCTGAGAATTCCGGCACCCGCGATGCCGTGAAATTTGCGGCAGGCTACGCGGTATTCAGCGACACGGGCTTTAAGTTTCTGATCGGGGGCGGGGCCAACGGCAAAGGCATCGCTATTAACAACTCCACCAAGCAGGCAACGTTTATGAAAATGATTGAGCTTCAGCCCGGCTTGGGTTTTGGAGTTTCCAAGTTTCGAGTGCTTTTCGTCTTCCAATGGCCGCAAGCATATGACGATTTCGTGACTTCGGGCTGGGAATTTGGTGCCAATGCAATGGCGGCCGCCAAAACTGCGCCTGAAAGCGGCGGCGCCTACGCCGGCGCTGTGTCGGTTTCACCGGGTGTATTTATGTACCAGCTTACTGAGAAAGGCGTCATCGTCGGGGTCAGCCTAACAGGTGCAAAATTCTATAAAGACAGCCAGCTAAACTAACGATGCGACATTCCCCGCTGGAGCAGCAAACCCTAGAGCGCGCATCACACCCCGTGTCGAGCATTTATAAACTAAGGATAGCAACGTGAACAGAAGCACAATTAGTGTATTAAACGTATCAACAATACTTTTGCTGTGCCTCGGCCTGCAGGCTTGCGAGACGGCTCCCATGACATCGTCTCAGAGAGAGGAAAAGCAAGCTGAAGTGCGCAGCATGGCAAACCAAAGCCTCGAGCAACTCTATAAAGCGCATCCGGAGGCCCAGAGTGCAGTGGAAAATGCGGCAGGCTACGCAGTGTTCAGCGACATTGGCTTTAAGCTACTTTACGGGGGCGGGGAAAAGGGTAGCGGCATCGCAATAAACAACTCCGCAAAGAACGAGACGTTTATGAAGATGTTTGAGCTTCAGCCCGGCTTGGGTTTGGGAGCTTCCAAGTTTAGACTCATCTTGGTCTTCGATTCGCCGGATGCGTTCAATAACTTCGTGACTTCTGGGTGGGAGGCTGGAGCCAATGTAATGGCGGCTGCCAAGGACAAGGAGACCAACGAAGGCGCCTATGCAGGCTCCGTAACAGTGTCATCGGGCGTGCATATGTATCAGCTCACAGAAGAAGGCCTCATCGTCGGAATCAGCATCACCGGCGGCAAGTTCTACAAGGACAAAGAACTTAACTGATCCTGCTTTAGTGACTGAGAAGACGAGTCCGTCAAATCTTAACGGTACCCGGAAGCTGGCAGCAGTGAAGCGGGTCAAGTGAGGATACACGGGCCCATGAATCTGGAATAAATTTCCTGGCGGGAGGAATTTCATGATTAACGGGAGCGCAATGAACAAGCACTCGACAATCATTGCAGTAATTCTGACATCGCTTGGAATGTCTCTCATCAGCGCGCGTGCTGTGGCGGACGATACATCGCCCACGTACTCGGGTGATTTATTGAACCGCTCGACGTTGACCGGTGACTGGGGCGGAGCTCGCAACGATCTTGCTGCGAAAGGCGTTACTATCGATTTCGGCCTGACCCAGATTGAGCAAAGCGTTGTCGGCGGGGGCAAGAGTAGCACTTGGGAGTACGGCGGACGCGGGGACCTTACACTAAATGCTGATACCCAGAAACTCGGATGGTGGCCGGGGGGATTTGCAAATTTAGAAGTCGAGAGTAATTTCTCCCGGTCTGTCAACCGCAATACCGGGGCGCTCATGGCGGTGGATAGCAGCCAGATTTATCCAGTAACAAACGATGGTAACAACGTTAACGTGTCAGCATTAAATTTTGCCCAGTTCCTTTCGCATAACTTTGGCTTGATTGTAGGCAAGCTCGCCACCGTTACTACCACGTCGGGCGATATGAATGAGTTTGCCCACGGCAAAGGCGAATACCAGTTCATGAATTTGGCATTTAACTTTAATCCGCTATTAGCTGTAACAGTTCCGTACTCGACGCTCGGCGCCGGGGCGATTATTTTGCCGACCGCTGACCCGAAGCAGGCGATCGTAACTTTATCTGTTCTTCAAACCAATGGAAGTGCGGAGACCAGCGGATTTAATGATTTGGACGCCAACAAATTGACTTTTGCAGGCGAGGGGAGGGTAAGGACAGATTTCTTCGGTCATACTGGACATCAGCTTGCCGGCGCGACCTATTCGAATAAAACTTTCACTTCGATTGATCAAAGTTTCCGCGTTTTTATCGAGGGCCCTACTGCGATTCAACAAAAGGACAGATCCTGGAACATCTATTACAATTTTGATCAGTACCTCTATGAGCCCAACAAAGGCTCCGGTCAAGGTGTCGGCATCTTTGGACGGCTTGGAATGTCAGATGGCAATCCTAATCCTATGCATTATTTCTATAGCCTTGGGTTTGGCGGCAAAGGCATCATTCCAGGCCGGCCCATTGATCGCTTCGGATTAGGGTATTACTACATAACTGTCCGTCAACCTTCGTTCACAAGCCCGTTAGCGACGGTGTCTTTTTTGCGAAATGAATATGGATTCGAGGCCTTCTACGATGTTGCGCTGACGCCATGGATGCAGCTTACGCCAGACATTCAGGTCATCAGACCGGCTCAGAGAGACACGGTCACCCCTATTTCCCCCGGTCGGCAAGGCGTAAATACAGCGAGTGTCTTTGGTGTCCGGCTCCAGATGCAATTCTGATTATCTCCAATAGCTCGCATAGGATGACCCAGCGAGCGGCTAGAACATTCGAATGATGGGCCATATGATGCGACGTTTTCATATAGGAGTCCAAAATGGAATCTGAAACACACATTCGGAATTATTCAGCCGTTAAGCATTTGTCGGCAGCGGGACTCGCCGTATTGAGCCTCATGTTGGTCGCCCCGGCTTTCGCGGCCGACAGCCTTGTCAAAGGTCGAGTGCTCGGAGGCGGCGCGCCCATCGCCAATTCGACGGTGACGCTCTGGGCCGCGAGTTCGGGCGCGCCCAAGGAGCTCGCCCAGGCGCGCACCGGCGCTGACGGTCGCTTCACGATAACCGCGCCCGACGCTGTCGCCCCGGCCACGAGCCTGTATCTGGTCGCCCAGCGCGG